>JAEYOT010000699.1 GCA_023411445.1 Pseudomonadota bacterium | reverse complement strand
GTCGAGCGACGCTGGCAGCGGCGTCGTGCCGGGCTCGGGCAGGGGCGGCAGCAGCTCCGCCGGTAGGTACAGGCGACCGCGCGTCCAATCTTCCTGCACGTCGCGGCAAATGTTGGTCAGCTGCATGGCCATGCCCAGGTGCACGCCGTCCAGCACGGCGCGCGGTCGGCGCACGCCGAGCACGTGGCACATCATGGCGCCCACGCTGCCGGCCACGTACCAGCAATAGCGATACAGCTCCTGCATCGTTTCGTAGCGGACGGCGTCAGCATCATCGCGCATGCCTTGGAGCAGCGCCGCCGGGTAGGCGCGCGGGATGCCGCGCTCGAGCACGACGCGCTGAAATTCGGCCGCGATGGGATCAGCTTGGCTGCGACCCGCGTAAACGTCGTCCAGCTCGCGCTCGAGGCGCTGCACGCTGCGCGCGGCTTCTGCTGGGCCCACCAAGTCGACCGCGTCGTCAGCACGCCGGCAGTAAGCGTAAAGCGCTACCGCCTCGTCCCGTGCCTGCTCGCCGAGCAGCAGCGATGCCAGCGAAAAGCTCTTCGAATGCTGGCGGATGATGGCGCGGCCCTGCTCGCGCTCGAGCCGGAGGCCGCCCACCGCTGCGACCGCGGTCATTCGGCCGCCTCCGCGGCTTCCGGCCCCTGCAGGCCATGATCGGCCAGCACCAAGCCGGCGGTCGCTTTGGCTGAGCTCACCACGCCGGGCACCCCGGCGCCCGGGTGCGTGCCCGCACCGACGATGTACAGGCCCGGGATGTGCGGGTCGCGGTTGTGCGGCCGAAACCACGCGCTCTGCGTGAGCTTGGGCGCCACGGAGAAGGCAGAGCCTTGGTACGAGCGCAAGTCGCTCTCGAAACCTTGCGGCGTGAGGTAGCGCTGCACCACCACGTGCTTTCGCAAGTCCGGCATCACGCGCTCCAAGGCCTGGAAGATGCGCTGCGCGTAGGTCGGCGCGACGGCGTTCCAATCCAGCGGCGCGTTGCCCAGGTGCGGCACCGGCGACAGCACGTAGAAGGTGGCGCCTCCGGGCGGCGCCAGCGAAGGATCCGTGACCGACGGGGCGTGCAGGTACAGGCTGAAGTCCTCCGGTAGCTGCTGGCCGTGAAAGATCTCGCGCAATAGCCCCTCGTAGCGCGGGCCAAACAGCACGGTGTGGTGCGCGAGGTCGTAAGGGCGATCCGTGCCGAAATAGAGCACGAACAGCGACATCGACCAGTCCGCGCGCTCGAGCTTGCGCGTCGTCTTCTGCGCCGCGGGCTCGCCTCCGTACAGCTTGGCGTACGTGTGGTGCAAGTCGGCGTTCGAGACGACCACGTCGAATGGCTCGCGCTGGGCGGCGCGCGAGGTGATCAGGTGCTTCACGCTCGCGCCCCGCTCGAGCTCGATACCGTCAACGGGGCACGACAAGCGCACCTCCCCGCCGAGCTCCTGGTACAGCTTCACCAGCGCCTGCACCAGCGCGCCGGTGCCGCCGCGCGGGAAGAATACGCCCCAGTTGCGCTCCAAGTAGTGGATCAGCGTGTAGATGCTGCTCGTCTCGAACGGATTGCCGCCGACCAGTAGCGAATGGAAGCTGAGCGCCTCGCGCAGCTTCTCGTCCTTCACGAAGCGCGACACCGTTTGGTACACGCTGCGATCCGCTCGCAGCCGTGCCAGCGACGGTGCCACCTTGAGCATGTCCGAAAAGCGCAGGAACGGCGCGTGCGCCAACTCCGTGTAGCCCTTCTGAAATACCTCGCGCGAGTACTCCACGAAGCGCAGGTAGCCTTGCTCGTCCTCGGGACAGCGCTGGCGGATCTGCGCCACCAGCGCGTCGCCACCCGCGTAGTCAATGCTGGTGCCGTCTTGCCAGAGCAGCCGATAAAACGGCGTAACGGGCAGGAATTCGACGTAGTCCTCCCGGCGCCGGCCGCACAGCTCGAACAGCTCGTCCAGGCAGTGCGGCGCCGTGATCACGGTGGGCCCGCCGTCGAACTTGTAGCCTTGCTCTTCGTACACGTAGGCGCGCCCGCCCGGCTTGTCGCGCGCCTCGAACAGCACCGTGCTCATGCCCGCGGCTTGCAGCCGGATCGCGGCCGCGAGCCCGCCGAAGCCGGAGCCGACGATCGCGGCGCGCTTCTTCTCAACCATAGGCTTGCTCCAGTCGTTCGATCTCGTTCACCAAAGGATCCAGCAAGCGGCGACTACCGACGTGCCGCGTCAGCTCTTCCAGCGCGCGCGATAGCTCCCGATGGATGGCGCGGTACGGCGCCGAGCCCAGCTCCTTGCGCAGCGCCTTGGCCAGCACCTCCGGGTGCAAGCTGCGCGCCTCCACTTCGCGCGCCCGGTGCTGCAGGCGCGAGTAGCTCACCTCATCCAGCCGGCGCGACAACCAGGCCCAGGGCCAGGTGGGGCGCCCATTGAGCAAATCCTCGTGGCCTTTGTGGGCGCGGCGCTCCTCGCAGAGCCCGCTCACGTCGTCCAGCATCTGCAGCGCCACGCCATAGCTGCGGCCGAACAGCGCGAAGGCGCGGCGCAGCTCCGGTCGCGCTCCCGCCGCCACCGCGCCCAGCTCCGCCGACAGCTCCAGTAAGCTCCCGGTCTTGAGCCGCGTGCTGAGCGCCACCACGTCGAACACCTCGCGCTGCGAGAGCGAGCCGAGCACCACGCCCAGATCCAGCGCCTGCCCGTAGTGGCAACGCAGCACGCCCTGATCGATCACCCGGCGAGCCTGGAGCTCTACCTCCGGCGATAGGCCCAGCGAGAGCAGGATGCTGTGGGGCACGAAGTACAGCCAGTTGCCCGCGTTCAAAGCGAGGGGCACGCCCACCATGACGTGCAGCGCAGGCTTGCCCCGGCGGTACTTCGAATCATCCTCGATGTCGTCGATGATCAAGGAGCCGGCGTGCAGCGCCTCCACGATCAGCGGCAGCTGCTCCGGCATCACGCACGCGCGATCCTCGCGGCACACGTCGTAGGCGACCTCGACCAGGCGCGAACGAAACTCCTTACCGGGCCGGCGCAGCAGCTCCAACAG
>JAEYOT010000667.1 GCA_023411445.1 Pseudomonadota bacterium | reverse complement strand
TGTTCATGGGGCTTCTCCGGCGTTGGTTGTCTTGCAACTCCTCCGACGGAGGGACCCCTCTACAAATTCACACCGCCGCTAAGATCGCGTTGCGGACCTCAGCTCCGAGCGCGATCCCGACCCCGCGGAACCGCGCTTGTCCGCAATACTCCGGACTCGCCTCGGGCGAGGAATCAGATAAATCGGCGGGTGGGAAACTCGGCGCTCTGCGCCGGAACTTCGTCACTCGCTAGCTCGAGGTGATCATGGCGCAGCACGACCTCATCGCCAGAACCGCTGAACGACGTCCGCACGCTTTCCTCCGCCCTGTCAACGTCGCAGCGCTGCTGCGCGCCGCGCAAGCGTGCGCCCTCCGTGAGGCGGGCGCTGACGTCACCATCGAGGTCGACGAGTCCGTTCATGTCCCTGCCGATGAGGCGACCTTGCTGTCTGCCGTCGGCGCGTTGATCGCGCGCGCGGGCGAGCTCACTCCAGGGCGACGCATCTTCTTGAGTGGGCGGGCTATTGAGCGCGGCGTCGTGATCGAAGTGGAGACCGAAGGCGCGCTCTCCGACGCTGGCGCCAGGACTGGCTCATTGTGGCGACGACTCGCCTCCGTGAAGGCAGCGGTCGAAGGCATGGGTGGTGAGGCGCATTGGTCAACAGGGGCGGAGCGCACCGGCGCATTCGTTCTAATGTTTCGAGCGCCCTCTGAACCGAGCTCCCTCGCGCAACGCGCGGCGCTGCGCCCTGGCGCAACCTGACTCGCTGGAACGGATGCTGCACTCGGCGGGCGTCGCGCAGGCGACACCAAACGGGAGTAGCGCATGACTCGACTCGTTTCAGTGATGCTATTGGCCACGTGTGCCGCCGCGTGCGGCGACGATAGAGAAGCACCCGGCGCCTCGATGGAGGCGCTCCCCGACGGTCTACCTACGGGGCCAACGGATGGTCCTCCCAACTCGCCCTTGCCGCCGGCAATGTGCGGCGACCTGAACGGCGGCGGCGATCAGCACGTCGACTTTCCGGCGCTCATGGAGGCCAAGATCGCCGAGAAGAGCGAGGCAATGGCGCGACAGCTCGCGCTTCTGGAGCTGCGCTACGATCTGTCGGACCAGCCCTCATCGCTCGAGATGACGCGCGGCAAGCCCGTACAGGAGGGCGTGCGCGTGCGCCTGCCTGAGGGCATGACGTGGGAGCAGCTGGCGAGCCTCACCCCCCAACAGATCAAGCGGCGGGGTCTGTTCCCGAGCGGCTTCCGCGCCCTGCCTCACCCCAAACAGCCCGAGGGCGGCATGCTGTTCCCCTCATCGACGATCGAAGAGGTGTTGGCGCAGACCGGTCGCAACCTCGCCCGTTTCGATCTGGACTTCGACCTCCCCGAGCACCTGCTGCCGGAGTTCCCGCCGGCCATCTTCCTGACCACGCGGCCCGACCTCGGAGACGTATCGCAGGGACAGCTGGTGACGACCGACAACTACTTCGAGCTGTTCAAATGCATCCTGAACCCCAAACAGCTCGACGGGCTCCGGCTCCTGCTCACGCCATTTCCTCAGCAGCAGTTCAACCCGACGGACGATCGTCGCTCGGAGCGCCCCAGCCTGGGGGTGGCGTGCCTGGACTGCCACGTCAACGGCCACACCAACGGCGCGACGCACTTGGTGGGCGACATCCGCCCGCAGGAGCACCGCAACCGCATCGACACGGTCTCGCTGCGCGGGGTGAACGTGCAGCAGGTGTTCGGCTCCCAGCGCGCTTTGATGAGCGTGGAGGACTTCACCGAGTTCGAGCAGCGCGCCGCTTACTTCGACGGCGATCCCGTACTGGCCACCAAGAAGGGCCTGAACCCGCTCGAGCGCGGCAGCCAGGTCCACCACATGGCAGAGTTCCAGAAGATCCTGGATTTTCCACCCGCGCCGAAGCTGGGCCCGGACGGGCGGCTGATCCCAGAGCGGGCAACGGCGCGCGAGCTCCGCGGTCAGGACCTGTTCTTTGGCAAGGCGCGTTGCGGAGAGTGCCACTCGGGCCCGCACTACACCGACAACACGCTGCACGACCTGCAGCTCGAGCGTTTCTTCGAGCCCGTGATGATCAACGGCATCTTGTCCGACGCTGAAGGCCCCATCAAGACCTTCACGCTACGTGGCCTGAAGGAGTCGCCGCCCTACTTCCACGATGGCCGGCTCCTCACGATCGACGACACCATCGAGTTCTTCAATCTGGTGCTGGGCACCCAACTGACACGCGCCGAGAAGCGAGATCTCAAGGCGTTCTTGTACGCGCTGTGATGGTGGAGCTCCTCGGCTGGGTCAGCTCGCTCGTCCTCCTGGCGACGATCGTGGGGCAGATCGCGAAACAGTGGCGCGCACGCTCTGCTCAGGGCGTGTCGCGCTGGCTGTTCGTCGGTCAGACCGTCGCCTCGGCGGGCTTCACTGCCTACAGCGCGCTGGTGGGCAACTGGGTGTTTACCATCACCAACGCGCTCTTGCTCGTCTCCGCGCTGATCGGCTGCGCAATGACGCTTTACTTCCGAGCTCGTGATCGCGATGGCGCGGCTCGTGCACGGAGCGCCAGCTCCGACACGAGGAGCCTATATGCAAAACGAGAATCAATGCCGTAAGCTTGGACTGAAACGAACGCGCTACACGTGGCTCTTGCTGGCCGGTCTCGGCAGCACTTGCGTTTTCGCCTGCTCGGACGACGACGACGACGACCACCGCGGCCCGCGCGCCGGCAGCGCCGGCAGGGCTGGCGCGTCCAACGGCGGCAGCGTGAGCGGCGGGGCTGGAGGTCTCGGTGGGATCGATGGCAACGCTGGCAGCCCCACCGAGGGCGGACAGGCCGGTGCAGCTGGCGCAGCTGGCGCAGCCGGTGAAGGCGCGGGTGGCGCAGCCGGTGAGGCGGCAGGCGGCGCCGCCGGCAGTGGCGCTGGCGGCGAGCGCAGCGTCCTCCGCCCGGAGGAGCTGCCGTTCGATCAGGATGCGTTCGAAGCCTTGAGCCTGCCGGAAGGCTTCGCCATCAACGTCTACCGCAGCGGCTTGGGCCAGGCGCGCATGCTGGCGACGCACGGTCCCCACGTTTATGTCACGCAGCCCGAGCAGGGCAACGTGATCCGACTGGACGACACCGACGAAGACGGCGTCGCGGAGGCGCAAGCCGTGGTCGCAGAGGACTTGCCGCTGGTCCACGGCATCGCCTTTCACGGTGACACCGTGTTTTTGGCCAACGTGCGCAGCGTGTACAGCGGCGCCGTGAACCCCGATGGCACCTTCGGTGACCTCACCGAGATCATCGACGATCTGCCCGACGGCGGGCAGCATTTCCGCCGTACCATCGGCGTCGGCCCGGATGAGCTGCTCTACATCTCGATCGGCAGCACTTGCGACGCTTGCGCTGAGATGAACCCCGAGCACGCGACGATCCTCCGTAGCACCCTGGCGGGGCAGGCCGAGGGCGCGCGCTCGATTTTCGCGAGCGGCCTTCGCAACACGATCGGGTTCGGCTGGCACCCAGTCACGGACGAGCTCTGGGGCATGGACCACGGCTCCGATTGGCGCGGCGACGATCTGCCGCCCGAAGAGCTCAACGCAATCGCCGCCGGCAAGGACTACGGCTGGCCCTACTGCTACGGCGACCGCGAAGTCGACCCCATCATCCAGGATCCGCCCGGGGAGACCAAGCAGTCCTACTGCTCCAAGACGGAGCCCGCGACGCTGCTCAATCAAGCGCATCAGGCCCCGATCGGCCTCACCTTCTACACGGGCGGCACCTTTCCGGCGCGCTACGTCAACGGCGCCTTCATCGCCCTTCACGGCTCCTGGAATCGAAGGCCCGCGACCGGTTACAGCGTGGCGTTCATTCCATTCGACGCTGGCGCGCCCACGGAAATCGAGGACTTCGTGACCGGCTTCCTGTTGCCATCCGGCACGGAGACGTTCGGTCGACCCGCCGGCATTACCGTCGCCGTGGACGGCGCGTTGCTGTTCAGTGACGACACCAACGGGATCGTGTACCGCGTGCAGTACGAACCGTAGCTTGGTGGGCGAGGGCACGAGCGTTGCAACGCTGTGGCGCTCCAACCAAGGAGCAACCATGGCCACTATCGCTCGTCCCCTCGCCATCGTCACAGGTGCGTCGTCTGGTATCGGCTTCGAGCTCGCCAAGTGCTGTGCAGCAGGCGGCTTCGATTTGCTGATCGCCGCCGACGAGCCCGCGATCCACGACGCCGCGCCCATCTTCGAAGAATCTGGCGCTCAAGTGCAGGCGCTGCAAACGGATCTCGCCACCATGGAAGGGGTGGACGAGCTGTACGAGGCAGCCGGAGGCCGCCCAGTCGCTGCGCTGCTGGCAAACGCCGGGCGCGGCCTAGGCCACGCCTTCCTCGATCAAGACTTCGCCGACATTGTCCGCGTGATCGACACCAACGTCACTGGCACATTGTATTTAGTCCACAAGGTCGGCGCTGAGATGCGCGCGCGCGGCGAGGGACGCATCCTCATCACTGGGTCCATCGCCGGCTTCATGCCTGGCACGTACCAAGCCGTGTACAACGGCACCAAGGCGCTACTGGACTCGTTCTCTTTCGCCCTACGCGCCGAGCTGAAAGACAGCGGCGTCAGCGTGACCTGCCTGATGCCGGGCGCGACGGAGACAGAGTTCTTCGAGCGAGCGGACATGCTGGATACGAAATTTGCGGCCGACAAGAAGCAAGCGCCCGACGAGGTCGCCAAGCTGGGCTTCGACGCCATGATGCGGGGCGAGGGCGACGTGATCACCGGCTGGAACAACAAGCTGCGCGCGGCCATCGCCAACGTGACGCCCAATCCAGTGCTGGCCGAGCAGCACCGCAAGATGGCGGAGCCAGGCAGCGCCTCGCGCGCGTGACAGGCTCAAGTCTGACGAGCCGGCGCGGTCCGGGCTCGCCTCCCGACTAGAGCGGCCGCTCGAGCCGCGCAGCCGCGAATAGCTCCGGCTCCGCTTCCAGCTCTTGCGGCCATGCCAACTCGGCGTGGCGGTAGATCAGCCGCTCCTCACTACGCCACCAGCCGCCATCGACGACCCGCGCTGTGCCGCCCGCCACCGCGCGCAGAAAGCCAGCGTAGGGCGTCTCCACGAGCTCTCCGCCGCGCAGCTCGAACGCACCCGCTTCGTACGAGCACGCGCCTTGAGTAACGAGGCGGTCCCAGCCGTGGGAGCCGAGCAGAGCCCAAGCCGTGACCGCCTGCAGCGGGACTCCCGCGTCGCGAGCCTGTTCGGCCCCGGACCACACGTAGGACAGCCAGCGCGCGTGGTCCTCGTGCGCCCCAGCCAGGTGTGCTTCGGTGACCGCGAGCGGCACCCCCAGGCGAGCATGTGCGTCGATGAGCAGCGCGCCTGGACCGCGCAGGCCGTCTGGACAGACGCGCACGGCCTCCACGTCCGCGTAGACGGCCCGACCATTGCCACCGATCACGTGCGCCGGGTAGAGCCCGATCCGGCTGTCCAAGTAGCGCTCGCCCGTCACGTAGTAGTTCAAGCCGACCACGTCGGGCGGGCAGGGATTGTCGGCGAGGAGCTCTAGCTCTTGGCGCCCGATCCCGGATTCTAGCAGGTAGCCATGTAGCGGGTGCTGCGGCGTCACGCGTCCCAGTAGGAGGTCCAGGCTCAGGAAGCGCCGCTCGTTCTCGAAGGCTGCCTGGTACGCGAGATCTGGCGTGCTGCGGACCCAGCCGAGGTCTTCCGTTTGAATGAGCTGCGCGTCGGGCACCTCACGCCGGATCGCCTGCATCGCCAGGACAGTGCCCCAAACCTGGTTGAGCAGGGCACGGGCGAAGCTGCGATCGTCACGAGCGTGGGGGTACCAGTGGCCATAGAGAGCGCTGAAGCGCGCGGTCGTGAGGGGCTCGTTCACCGGCGTGAAGCGGTGCACCCACGGGTAGCGTCTCGCGACCAAGCCAGCAAAGGTCGAAAGCTTGCGCGGAAATGCGGCATCGAGCAGCGACGTGTAGCGAGGCCCGCTGCCGTGATGCAAGAGCCCCACGATCGGCTCGATGCCGGCGGCCTGCAGCCGGCGCAAGCGCGCGTCGCTGCGCCCGAACTGCGGACGCGAGAGCGAGCGCGGCGCTACCTCCTCCCACAGCACCGGGTAGCGGAGCGTGCGGATCCCGAGGCTGGCGATGGCCGCCAGATCATCCGGGCGAGCGTCGTGCCCCGCGAACTTCAGCTGGTCGTGATAGCAATCGCCGACGCGATTGAGCGTGCACTCAATTCCCCCCCACAGCTCGAGCGAGTGACGCGTCATGGGTGTCCTCCCGAGTGTCGCTGAGCCCAGGGCCTTCGGCTTCGCGGATGCGCTTGAACGTCGCGAGAGCCTGCGCCACCACTTGATCCATGTTGTAGTACTTGTATGTCGCCAGCCGCCCGACGAAGTGGACGCCGGGGGTGGCGTCTGCCATCTTCTTGTACTGCTGGTAAAGCTCGTTGTTCTCGCGATGCGGCACCGGGTAATAGGGATCCCCTTCCGCGCGCGGGATCTCGTAAACGATGCTGGTCTTCTGGTGCTCCTGACCGGTCAAGTGCTTGAACTCGGTCACGCGGGTGTACGGATGCTCGTTCGGGAAGTTCACGGTGCCGACCTGCTGGAACCGCGGCACGTCCTTCGTCTCGTGACGAAACTCGAGCGATCGGTAGGGCAGCTTGCCCAACTGATTGTCGAAGAACTCGTCGATGGGACCCGTATAGATCGTCTCCGCGCACGAGATCTCCTTCCGCACCTCGCGATAATCCGCGTTGAGCAGCACCATGATATTGGGGTGCGTTAGCATCCGCTCGAACATGCGAGTGTAGCCGCGCAGCGGCATGGCTTGATACGTGTCCGTGAAATAGCGATCATCACGGTTACATCGGGTGGGGATGCGCGCCGTCACGGACGCGTCCAGCTCGGAGGGGTCCATGCCCCATTGCTTGCGCGTGTAATTGCGAAAGAACTTCTCGTACAAGTCGCGTCCAACCGAGGAGACGACCACGTCCTCGGACGTCTTGATCACCCGCTTTTCGGCCACGCCGGCGAAGAAAGCTGGCAGCTCTTGCGCGGTAAAGTTGGTACCGTACAGGCGATTGACCGTGTCTAGATTGATCGGGATGGGCACGAGCTGACCGTCCACGCTGGCCAGCACGCGGTGCTCGTACGGCCTCCACTCCGTGAAGCGCGATAGGTACGCGAAGACGTCCGCGCTGTTCGTGTGAAAGATGTGCGGACCGTACTTATGCACCAGCACGCCGTGCTCGTCGTAGTGATCGTAGGCGTTACCACCGATGTGATTGCGCTTCTCGATCACCAACACCTTCTTACCCAGCGAGGCCAGGCGCTCGGCCAGCACGCTACCTGCGAAGCCGGCCCCCACCACCATGTAGTCGAACATCATCCCACCTCGAGGGCTTCGTCTTCGTAGCCTGGACGCAGGCGCGCGCCGCTGGCGCGGAGCTCGGCGTCCTCCACGGCTTGCTGCATCAGACGCTCCATTGCGGCCCAGGTGCTGTCCCACGACAGCGCCGACAGGAAGGCGTCCGCCTTACGCAGGTGACGCTCCTCGGAGTCGGCCAGCGCGGCGGCGCACGCGGCGACGAAGTCGCTCGGCGTATCGGCGATCCGCGCCAGGCCCTGCACCGAGTACGGCCGGACCACGTCGCGAATGGAGGTAGAGACCACGCGCTTGCCAGCCGCCAGGTACTCGGGCGTTTTGGTCGGGCTGATGAACCGCGTCGAGTCGTTCTTGGCGAACGGCATAATGGCGACGTCCCAACCAGCCATGTAGCGGGGCAGCTCGTCGTATGACTTGCCGCCCAAGTAGTGGATGTACTACGATGAAGCGTCGCTCCATGAGCGATAGTGCACGAGTCGCGTCCGGAACATGCC
>JAEYOT010000663.1 GCA_023411445.1 Pseudomonadota bacterium | reverse complement strand
CGCGCGGGGTCACGGCTGGGGGCAAGGGCCGGGTGCGCGAGAGTTGGTGCACGCCGGTCTCGTCGGCGACGAAGGTATCGGCCTCGATGCGAACGAGGCCGTCGATGCCGCGCCCTTCGCTTTTGCTCGAGCCGAGCGCAGCGCGCACGCTGTCCGCCGAGAAGCCGAAGCTCGCGTCGGGAACCGCCGGAAAAGGGCGATGCTCCGAGAAGGCGTTGCCCATCGTGAGCTGCCACGCCGGCAGGCATTGCAGGCCCTCGCACACGCCGTCGGTGCCGGGACGCAGCTCGAGCGCGTCCAGTAGCGGGAAGGAGCTGCTGAGCGGCTTTACCGCCCTGATGAGGTCCACCACCACGGTGGAGCCGGGGCGCGCGTGGCGCCGCAGGTAGCGCCGCAGCTGGATGCGGATGCGGCGCCCGTGGCCGCCTTGAATACAAGCTGAGCGCGGCTCTCCGCGGCGGTTCACGTAGGTCACGATCGCGGTCGCGACCGATGGCGAGACGGGCTCGTCGCAGGTGGCCGGTCCGGCTCCCGCCACCGTGTAGCGGGGGCTGCGCGGCGTCTGCTGGGTGTAAGCTTCGAGCAAGTCCCGAACGTCCGCGACCGTCGAGGAATCCGTCGCTGCGACCGGCGCTCCGCGCGCGGCCTTGCTCGCCACCGGCAGGGTGAGCACGGCTACTACGATCAGGAGCGAGGTGCCGATGCCTAGGCGCTGCCGGACGCTGGCGGCGGCCGGCAGCGTCATGAGGGCGCCCCAGATCGCGATCGGCAGCGTGAGCAGGCCGAACACCAGCGCTGCGACGAAGATGCCGCCGGCGACCGGCGGACCCAACCGCGTGTACAGGCCAGATACGTAGAGGGCAGTCGCCGCGGCGAACCAAGAGAACAGCACGAAAGCCAGCGCCGAGCCGGCGCTGAGCGCGCGCCAGGTCCACAGCAAGGCCACGGCTTGACGCGCCAGCGCTGCTGCCGCGGTGGCGACGTGCAGCAGCGTCAGCAAGAGCAGCAGCACGCTGAAGCCCGTGCCGGACCGCCAGGGCAGGGTAGAGGCGGCCCAGGCGAAGATGAGCGCGTGGAGCAGGCAGACGATGGCGAGGCTGTACCGAGGCGGGGCCCTCATGGCGGCGCATTCTTCCGTCGGCCGGCGCCGGACTTCCAGCAGAGAATGGCGGTGCTGGGCGAAAAAACGGCTGGGTCCGGGTGCTTGTTGCCTTGCGCGCGCCGCATTACAAACAGGCCGTTGGCCCCAGCGAACGGCAAGAAGCGCATCATCATCGTGGAGGACGACGAGAGCATCTCGCTCGGCCTGCGCATGAACCTAGAGGCCGAAGGCTACGACGTGCAGGTCGCCGCCGATGGCGACGAGGGGTTGGCCCTGGCCAAAGAGAGCGGCGCGGATCTGGTCATCCTCGACGTGATGCTGCCCAAAGTGAACGGCTTCGAGGTCGTGCGCCGGCTGCGCGCGGGCGGCAGCACCGTGCCGGTGATCATGCTCAGCGCGCGCGGCGCGGAGATGGACAAGGTCATGGGCCTGGAGCTTGGCGCCGAGGACTACATCACCAAGCCGTTCAGCTTGGCGGAGCTCTTGGCGCGCGTGAAGGCGGTGCTCCGTCGAGACGGCCTGGCGCGTAAGCGCGTGGAGGCGGTGGTGCAAGCCGGGGAGCTCACCATCGACTCAGGCACGCGCATGGTCACGCGCGGCGGTGCGCCGGTTGAGCTCACCGCCACGGAGTTCGACGTGCTGTGGTGCCTGGTGGAGGCGCAGGGCCGCGTGCTGTCGCGCGAGGAGATCCTGACTCAGGTTTGGGGCGCCGGTCATCACGGCACGCTGCGCACGATCGATAACTTCTTGCTCCAGCTCCGCAGCAAGCTGGAGCAGGATTCGGCGGATCCTCAGCACCTCATCACGGTGCGCGGCGTCGGCTACCGCTTCAAGACGTAACGGCGCTCCCGCGCGGGCCGGGAGAGCGCCGTCGAGGCACGGGGCGGGAGCGAGGCACTAGGACCCGGCCGCGGGATGCGGTAACTAGCCGCCGTGGATCAGAACCTGCTCCGTTCCTACTTCGCGACGGTCTACGAGCTGCCCGGCGACAGCGGCGTTACCCGGGTGTCGCTCGATGGAGAAATAGTCAAGGATGTCACGGCGTTGCCGCCCTTGTTGCGGCAGCGGTTCGCGATCCTCACGGCCTACAACCCGCGCAGCATGCTGCTGCCGCGGCGCGTAAACGACACGCGCCACCAGGTGATGCGGGACCTGCTCATCCTGGGCTGCTACCGCGTCGAGCACTGCGTGGGCTTCGACGAGGAGCCGGAGGGCGTGTTCCGCGAGCCGGCCTGGGTCGTCCACGGCATCGCGCGTGAGGAAGCGATCCACTTCGGCCATACCTTTCGGCAAAACACCATCGTCTACTGTCAGGATGCGCGCCCGGAGCTGATCGTGACGGACCCCACCTGCGACGACTTAGGCAAGACCTTCCAAGGCAACTGGCGAGTTCGGGCCTAGTCGGTACAATGCTCGGCGTGCGCGCGAGAGCCATCTCCGTGTCGCTGGCCCTGCTGGCGCTGAGCGGCTCCATCGTGCTCGTCAGTTTCGTGCAAGCCGCCGCCGTGGATGCATTGGCCCAGCGCGCCGTGAGCGCCCTGCTGACCGTCACGGCACCGCTCGACGTCACGACGGCGCCGGCGGTAGCGGAGGGGCCGAGCGTCGCGCCCCCACCCGTCGTGGAGACGCAGGTCGCCGCTGTGAAGCAGCAGGCAGCTCGGCGCGGGAAGCGCGCGGCCGCGGCCCCGCCCCCGCGCGG
>JAEYOT010000571.1 GCA_023411445.1 Pseudomonadota bacterium | reverse complement strand
CCCATGCGCAGCGCGCGGTGGTGATCCACCCGCGCGTACTGGACGTCGCTGAAGGGCAGCGCGGAGAGCTCGCGCAGCGCCGTGGAGACGTCCACCTGCTGGGCGCTCACGGCCGTGAGCAGCTCGGCGAGGCGCGATCGGTCCATGAGCCAGGTAGTATCGTGAGAGTGCCGGTCCGCCAAGGGTTCCAGCACGTATTTCCTCGGCTCCAGCTTCGTGCTCTCCTGCCCCGGTCATGCCGGTATTCGTGGCGCTCCCCTTGGGGCTCGGCCTCGGCCTCGCCTTTGCGTGGGCCGCGCGGCGCGAGCTTCGCCGCGTGACCAGCCGCGGCATCGGCAGCCGCTCGCTCAGCGTGGCCAGCCTCTTCAGCGTGCTCGTGTTCGCGCCGGTGTGCAGCTATTTCTTGGCGTTCGAGGCCGACTGGTCGCTCGCCTACTTGCTCGATACGGCGCAAGCTTCGGCCGCGCTCGTGCCCGGAGTGCTCCTGCTCGAGCTGCTCACGGTGCCGGGCGGCTTCCTGCTCGGCGGCTTTCTGCTGCAGCGCTACGACGAAACGGCGCTGCTGCGCGCCGCCGGCGCAGCAGCGGTCGCGACGCTGGGCGCCTTGATGCTGGGCCTGCGGCGCTTCGGCGTGCAAGGCAGCTACGCCCAGTACCATGGGGATTTCGGCACGCAGCCGCTGGCCGGCAGCTCGCTCGGCTACGCCATCCTGCTGCTAGGCTTCTGGCTCACCGCCGGCCTGACTTTCGCGCTATGGAACCTGCGCCGCTTCGACTGACGAAAGCTCCCGATGTCCGACCCCACCATCGACCCGACGCCTCGCCTGCTAGAGCTAGCCAAGGACCTGGTAGATCGCGCCCGCAAGCGCGGCGCTGACGTGGCAGAGGCCAGCGCGCGGAGCGGCTGGGAGCTGTCCGCGAAGGTGAGGCTGGGCAGGACCGAGCTGGTGGAGGAGGCCGGTCATCACGGCGTCTCGCTCAGGGTCATCCGCGGCGGGCGCGTCGCCACCACGGCGACGAGCGATCTCACCCCGGCCGGTATCGAACGCTGCGTGGCTGACGCGCTCGAGCTGTGCGAGCTGTCGGAGCCAGACGAGTTTGCCGGCCCGGCCGCCGTCGAGCTGCTGGCGCAGCCGCCCCACCCGGACTTGGAGCTGTTCGATGCCAGCATCGACGCGATCGACGCGGATTTTGCCATCGCCCAGGCGCGTCTGGCGGAGCGCGCCGCGCTGGACGCGGACAGTCGCATCACGCTGAGCGAGGGTGCCACGTACTCCCGCACTAGCGGCGCGAGCGCGCTCGTGCTCTCTTCCGGCTTCGAGGGCGCCGTGCGCGGCTCGTACGCTGCGCTCGCCGTCGCGCCCGTGGTCGAAGACGAAGGCGGCAAGAAGCGCCGCGGCCACTATTACTCTGCCGCTCGTCGCGCGCGGGACCTGGAGACGGCGGAGCACATCGGCCAAGAAGCGGCGCGCCGTACGCTGCGCAAGCTGGGAGCCCAGAAGATCACGACGACCGAGGCGCCTGTCGTATTCGAGCCGGACGTTGCGCGCTCGCTGGTCGGAAGCCTGGCTGGCTGCGTCGTCGGCGGCGCGCTGTGGCGAAAGTCCAGCTACCTGCTCGAGCGCGAGGGCACGCAAGTCGCAAGCTCCCTCGTCACCATCGTGGACGATCCACTGATCGCGCGAGCTCCCGGCTCCCGCCCCTTCGACGGTGAAGGGCTGCCCTCACGCAAGAACGTGGTGGTGGAGGCAGGCACGCTGAAGGGCTTTTTGCTCGACAGCTACAGCGCCCGCAAGCTGGGCCGCAGCTCGACCGCCTCTGCCTCGCGCAGCGGCGGGTCCATCGGCGCCTCCACCACCAACTTCCTCCTGCTGGCGGGCACGACGCCGGCCAAGGACATCATCAAGAGCACGGCGCGCGGCCTGTACGTGACCGAGCTGATGGGCTTCGGCTTCAACCCCGTCACGGGCGATTTTTCACGTGGCGCGGCTGGCTTCTGGATCGAAAACGGCGAGCTTGCCTTCCCGGTCAGCGAGATCACCATCTCGTCCACGCTCGACGCCATGCTCAAGGCAGTCGATGCGGTCGGCGATGATCTGGAGCTGAAGACCTCCACGGCCTCGCCGACGCTGCGCGTGGCGAGCATGACCATCTCCGGCAAGTAGCGGACGGCTCAGTCCGCCCAGTGCGGGGCGCCGGGCGAAGCGCCCGGATCTCGGTGCTCAGCGAAAGCCCGGGGGTCGTCGTCGTGCGTGTCCAAGTGGAGGCGGGCGATGCTGCGACCGGCTTTGGGCGCCGGCACCGCGGGAAACCGCGCCAGCACTCCTACCTCGCCGAACAGCAGCAGGGGCTCTCCGGAGTTGCTCAGCCCACGCGCGCCCAGCGCCGAAAGCTCCAACAAGCGCGTACCTGGCGCTGGCGCAACGTCCGCTGAAGGAGCGAAGCCGGGCGGCACCAAGAGCGCCAGCTCTCCCGGAGCGAGCGTGACCGGCGGCAGCGGGGCGCGGCCACTGCCGTCAGTCAACCAGGTTCCGCTGAGCGGCGCGGGCGCTGCCGAGTCGTTGAACAGCTCGACCCATTCGCTGGCAGGCTCCGCGCCGACCGGGTTGGCCAGCACCTCCGTGATGACGAGATGCAGGGCGGGCTCGGCCAGGGTGAGCTGCAGATCGATCGCTTCCGCTTTGCCTGAAAGCAGCAGACTGCCCCGCAGGCGTGCGCGCGAGGCTGGCTCCAAGCCTCGCGTCAGCGCCACGCGCCGCCCGGCGGGCGCCAGCACCAGGCGACGTGCTGGCTCTTGCAGCAGCCAGAGCGCGTCCTCCGCGAGCGCGGTCACCAAGACGCGATCGTCCAGCGCTTCCACGCAGTGGCCGTGAAGCAGGCGCCCCGAGCACTCTGTGCTGTCCGCCTCCACACGACTCACTTCCGCGGGCTCGCCAGCGCCGAACAGCACTGGCGCGAGCAGCACGCCGCCGACCTCAGGCGGCAGCACCGCAGGCGCCGGCAGCGCCGCAGCTGCCCGCCACACCACGCACGGCGCGGCGCCCTCACCAGCCACGACGCTCACCTCCAGCGCGCCGCTGGGAGACAGCGCGATGGTCTCTGGCGCCCCCAGACCCGCGCCGCAGTGCGCCGCTGCAGCGCCAGCGCTGAGCGTGGTGGGAAAGCGCAGCTCCGCCCGCGCCACCTCTTCCTCAGAAACCTGAAAGCGGCTGGCGACACCCCGCCCGATCAGAGCCAGCGCGTAGCTCTGCCCAGGCTCGAGCCAGCGCAGCGGCTGAACCCACAAGTCCTCCCCCTCCGCCCAGTAGAAGAGCGGCAGCGCGCGCGCGCGCAGCGCGGAGCTCAGCTCCCCGCGCACGATGGCGCGCTCCTGGCTGGACGAGATTTCACCCGCGAACAGCCAGGCTTCGGCACCTGCCGCCTGCTCGACCTGCGCTCGGAAGGTTGGCCGTACCCGACCCGCCGCGTCCACCGGCGTCACGCTGACGCGCAGGGCGGAGGGTGCTGCTGGTACCTCCAGACCAGGCTCTGCGCACGCGACAGCCAGCCCGAGCGCGACGACTGACCGAAGCTGGCCAAGCATCATGGCCGCTGCTCGGTCGCCCCGCGGGGAAGTTGCGAAAAATGGTATCTAACGGGCGTGACGCCCGACGACATCAAGCAGCTCCGCAAGGAGCTCGGCTGCACCGCGCAAGACCTGGCGACGACTCTGGGCCTCGAGCAAAAAGACGTGCTGGCCTGGGAGGCGGGCGAGCTCTTCCCCACCAAGCGCTACGTGGACCGGTTGAACGCCCTCCGCGAGAAGGGTCCGAGCGCAGTAGTGAAGAGCGCCAAGGGCAAAGCCGTGGCGCCCACCGACCGCCTCTCCGATCCGGCGTTCTGGACGCTGGTGAAGAAGCTCTTGCTGCATCCCCCCCTGTACGAGCAGGTCAGCAAGCTCGCCGAACGCTACGGCGACGACAAGAAAGACTGACGCTCACTCGTCGTCGTCGTCCGATTCGTCATCGTCATCGTCATCGTCATC
>JAEYOT010000567.1 GCA_023411445.1 Pseudomonadota bacterium | reverse complement strand
CGCCCTGCCCGGCCAGCGCGAGGCGGGCGACGGCCTCAGGCGGCGCGGGCTCGATCGCTGTGCGCAGCCTGGCCAAGCTGCGCTGCTTGATCAGCCGCAGCACGTTCTTGTCGCACCACTCGCGCTCGTGCCCGCCCGGCAAGAACTCGCCCCGCACCACGCGACCGGCTTGCTCCAGCTGCAGCAGCGCCCCTTCCACCACGCCGCGGCCGAGGCCGAAGCGGCGCGCGGGCGCGTCCGTCGTGAAGGGCGCGTGGGTGCGGGCGTAGCGCGAGATGAGCTCGCGCAGCGCGTCCGTCGTCTTGGCCAAGAAGGTGCTGGGTAAGCCGGGCGGCGGCATCACGCCGAGCGCGTCGCGCAGCTTGCCCGCGTCCTCCGCGGCGAAATAGCGGGGCTCACCGGCGATGCTGGCTTGGGCCACGCGCCGCGCCGCGGTCAGCTCGCGCAGCATCGCGGGCAAGGCGTCCGGCGCGTGGGCTCGCGCTTTCAGATCTTCCTCCGTGAGATCGCCCAGCAGCAGCAAGAGGTCGTGCACGTCGTCTGCGTGGCGCAGGCTCGGCTCGCGCAGCTTGAGCAAGTCGCGCTCGACGCTGGCGATGGTGTCGGCGTCGAACAGCTCGCGCAGCTCGGCCTCTCCCAAGAGCCCGCGCAGCTCTGCCTGATCCAGCACCAACGCCTGCGCCCGGCGCTCTGCCAACGGCGCGTCGCCGTCGTAAATGAAGTTGCCGACGTAGGAGAACAAGAGCGTGCTGGCGAACGGCGAGGGGCTGGTCGACTCGATCGGGACGAGCGTCACCTCGCGTCGGCGGATCTGATGCAAGAGCTCCAGCAGCGCGGGCAGATCGAACACGTCCCGCAGGCACTCGCGGTACGTCTCCAAGATCATCGGAAACGACGGGTACTGGCTGGCGACGCGCAGCAGGTCCGAAGCGCGGCGGCGCTGGGCCCACAGCGGCGTGCGGCGCTTGGGATCACGCTTGGGTAGCAAGAGCGCGCGCCCCGCATTTTCGCGGAAATGCGCGGAGAACAGCGAGCTCTTCGCTAGCCCCTGCACGACCAGCGCCTCCACCTCGTCCGGATCCGGCGCGAACTCTTCGGCCGACAGCTGGTCTTCCGTGTCCGGCAGGCGCAGCACGATGCCGTCGTCGGACCACACCGCGTCCAGCTCCGCGCCCGCAGCGTTGCGGAAGCGCTCCACCAGCGCCATGGCCCACGGCGCGTGCACGCGCCGGCCGAACGGGCTCAAGATGCAGACGCGATAGTCCCCCACCTCGTCCTTGAAGCGCTCGATCACGATCGCGCGATCGTTTGGCACCACGGCGGTGGCTTCGCGCTGCTCGTGCAGGTACTCCAGCAAGGCCTCGCAGGCGCCGCTGTCGAAGCCGTGCTGCGTCTGCAATAGCTCCGTGGCTTGCGGCACCGGTTGAGCCGAAAGCTCGCGCACCAGCGCGCCGATCTTGCGGCCGAGCTCCACCGGGCGCCCCGGACCGCCGCCGCGCCAGAACGGCATCTTGCCCGGCTGGCCCGGCGCGGGGCTCACCAGCACGCGATCGTGCGTGATCTCGTCGATGTGCCAGCTGCTGGCGCCGAGCAAGAACACGTCGCCCGCGCGCGACTCGAACACCATCTCTTCATCCAACTCACCCACCCGCACCGGCTTCTCGCTCGCCGACAAGAACACGCCGTAAAGCCCCTGATCCGGGATGGTGCCGCCGCTGACGATCGCGATGCGCCGAGCGCCGGCGCGCGCGTTGATCTCGCCCGTGACGCGGTCCCAGGTGATGCGCGGCCGCAGCTCCGAGAACTCGTCCGAGGGATAGCGGCCGGCCAACAGCTCCAGCACGCCGTCGAACGAGGGGCGCGGCAGCTCCGCGAAGGGCGCCGCCTGCCGGCACAGGTCGAAGATGGCGTCGGCCGTGAGCGTTTGGTTCGCCACCATGGCGACGATCTGCTGCGCCAGCACGTCTAGCGGGTTGCGCGGATAGCGGGTGGCCTCCACCGCGGCCTCGTGCATGCCGCGCGCGACCACCGCCGCCGCCGGCAGCTCACCCTTGTGCTTCGGGAACACGATGCCGTGCGACGTTTCCCCCACGCTGTGGCCAGCGCGACCGATGCGCTGCAAGCCGGACGCGACCGAGGGCGGCGCCTCCACCTGCACGACTAGATCGATGGCGCCCATGTCGATGCCGAGCTCCAGCGACGAGGTGGCGACCAGCGCGCGCAGCTTGCCGAGCTTGAGCTGATCTTCGATCTCCGTGCGGCGATCTTTGGCGAGCGAGCCGTGGTGCGCAAGCGCCAGCTCCTCACCCGCCAGCTCGTTGAGGCTCTGGGCCAAGCGCTCCGCCAGGCGCCGGCTGTTGACGAACACCAACGTGGAGCGATGCTGCTGGATGAGCTCGACCAGCGGCGCGTGGATCTCCGGCCAATTGGAGCGGGGGGAAGCGGCCCCGGGCGGCGCGGCGCTGGGCGGGGGCTCGGCCAGCGCTTCGGCCTCACGCCGCCGCGCGGCGGCCCGCACTTCCACGTGCAGACGCGGCGGCATGCGCGCGTCCACGATCTCCACGGGGCGCTGCTCGTACTCATCCCCGGCGACGCGACCACCTGCGAGCAAGCGCGCGGCTTCATCCAGCGGCCGCTGCGTGGCGGACAAGCCGATGCGCTGTAGCGGCTGCTCCGAGCGGCGCAGCGCCTCCAAGCGCTCCAGCGAAAGGAACAAGTGCGCTCCGCGCTTGGTCGGCAAGAGCGCGTGGATCTCGTCGATGATGATGGTTTGCAGCGTGGCGAAATGGCGCGCCGCTTGTGACGTGAGCAGCAGGTACAAGGACTCCGGCGTCGTGATCAGCAGATCCGCCCCGGCGCGTTGAAAGCGCGAGCGATCCTTCATGGAGGTATCGCCCGAGCGCATCGCCACGTTTGGCTCGCGCACGGCGACGCCGAGCTCCGCAGCGGCCGCGCGGATGCCGGCGATGGGCGCGCGCAGGTTGCGATCCACGTCCACCGCTAGCGCCTTGAGCGGCGAGACGTAGAGCACTTTTAGACCACCGTCGGCCGGGCCGGTCATCAAGCGATCCAGGCTGGAGAGGAACGCAGCCAGCGTTTTTCCCGAGCCGGTGGGGGCGAGCAGCAGCGTGCTCTTGCCCTGCCGAATTGGCTCCCAGCCCAAGGCCTGAGCGCGCGTGGGGCTGGCGAAGCTCTTCGAGAACCAGTGCCTGACCGGCACGGAGAAATCCGCCAAAGCGTCCAAGCCAGCCGATCATAGTACTGAGCGCCGGAACGTCGACAGGCGCGCCGAGCGCCCCTAGATTGCGGCGCATGCGCCCGGTGCTTTCTGCCCAACAAATGCGCGACTTCGACCGCCACGCGAGTGAAGTGCGCCAAGTGCCCAGCCTGACGTTGATGGAGAACGCCGGTCGCGGGGCGGCGGACTTCGTTCAGCGTTACTTGGCGGAGCGAGGCGTTATCGCCCCGTGCGTCGTCGTGGTGTGCGGCGGCGGTAACAACGGTGGCGACGGCTTCGTGCTGGCGCGTCGCCTCAGCAGCGCTGGGGTGACGGTCGAGACGGTGCTGGTGGCGCCGGCCGAGAGCTTGAAGGGCGACGCGCTCATCAACTACAAGGCGCTCCGCGCCGTCAACGCGGAGCTGATCGAGCTAGGTTCCGAGCTGGAGCCGCTGCGCGAGGCGCTCGGGCGCGCCACCGTCGTGGTGGACGCCGTGCTCGGCACCGGGCTGGCGCGCGAAGTGACTGGATTTTTGGCGCAAGTGATCGCCGCCATCAACGCCGCCAGCGCCTACAAGGTAGCGCTCGACTTGCCGTCGGGCCTGCACGCGGACACCGGCAAGATCTTGGGCTGCGCGGTGCGGGCGGACGCGACCGTCACGTTCGCTCACCCGAAGCTCGGCTTGTGCACGCCGCGTGGGCGCTTGCTGAGCGGCTCGGTCGAGGTGTGCGACATCGGGGTGCCGGAAGATCCGAGCGAGACCGGACTTTCCGCCGAAGTGGTGGAGCTGGAAGACGTGCAGGCGCTGCTCGCCCCGCGCGAAGGCACCGCGCACAAGAGCTCGGTGGGCCGCGTGCTGGTCGTCGCCGGCTCGCCCGGAAAGATCGGCGCGGCGCTGCTCTCGGCGCACGGCGCGCTGCGCACGGGCGCCGGCCTCGTCACGATCGTCACCACGCCGCCCGCTGCGGATGCGCTGGATCACCGTGTGC
>JAEYOT010000561.1 GCA_023411445.1 Pseudomonadota bacterium | reverse complement strand
AGCTACGGCAGCGCCGAGGTCGCCTTCTTCGACTCGGGCAGCGGTCGGGTCCGCGTGCACTACGCGCTGAGCGGCAGCCACGCGCCGCCCGCGGCCTCCACGCGTCGCGACGGCGTGCCGGACGCGATCGCGGTGGCGGCGGAAGCAGGCGACGACGCGCTCGCCAAGTTCGAGGAGCTGGGCTATCGCGCGCCCCTGTCTGACGCTGCTTCGCCCTGCGCCTCCAACGGCGGCAGTGACGCTCTGGACGTGTACTTGCTCAATTTCAGAGCTGCCGATGGCCAGGCGGTGAGCGACCACTGCGAGGGCGAGGGAGAGAGCCCCCGGCGCTGCGCGGGCTTCGTGCTGGTCGACAACGATTTTCGCTCGGGCGGCTACGCGAGCACGGCCGAGGGGCTGCGCACCGTGGTGCCTCACGAGCTGTTCCACCTCGTGCAGCACGCCTACGACGCGGACGTGGAGAGCTGGTGGGCCGAAGGCTCCGCGCAGTGGGCAGCCAAGCAGGTCTACCCAGAGCTCACCGATCTGGAGCGCTTCTTGCCCGAGTACTTCAAGAGCCCTTGGCGGCCGCTGAACGTGCCGCCCAGCGGCCCCATCTCCGGCTTCCTCTACGCCACCGCGATTTGGCCCGTCTTCCTGCACGAGCAGCTAGGCGCGGACGTCGTGCGCGAGGTGTTCGAAGCGCTGGCTCCCGAGCTCGGCGGCGTCTTTCCGGCTACGGACGCGGTGCTGCAAGCGCGCGGCTCGAGCCTGGCCGACGCCTTCCTCGAGTTTTCCAGCTTCAACGCGGCGACCGGCGAGCGCGCGGCCAAAGGTCTGGGCTACGCCGCTTCCGCCGCCTACCCAACCGTCCCCACCACGGAGCTAGTCGCGACGCCCGGAGCGAGCGCCGACGACGTGGCGTCCGGGCTGGGCGCCTTCTTCTACCGAGTGAGCGCCCCTAGCCCGATCGAGCTGGAGCTGGACGCCGATCCGGAGCGGGTGGCGGCGCGGCTGGTGCCCCTGGCGGAGGGTAAGGCCCGCCTCGACGAGGCACGCGACCTACCGATTTCGTTCGAAGGCGAGGCGGTGGTGGTGGTGGCGGGACGCACCTTGACGCGCAGCGACGCGCCGTTCGTGCTGCGCGCGCGCTCGGGCTCCGGCTCCTCGGAGAGCGCCGGCGGCTGTGCGCTCACGGGCGGGTCAGCGGCCGCTCCGAGCAAGGCGAGCCTGCTGCTCGCGATCGCGGCTATGCTGGGGCGGCGAGCGCGTCGCTCGCGGAAGGACGGCTGATGCGTGGCGTTGCGATGGCTCTGTGCGCGACTCTTGGGCTCGGTTTCTCGCTCGGCTGCGACTCGACTCCGGTGGGGGCGGAGGCCGACGGCGCGAGTGGCGGCACGAGCCAGGGCGGCAGCGACGCCGGCAGCTCCAGCCGCTGCACGGCCGCGCTCAAGCAATCCTTGAGCTTGGTCGACGCGGTGTCCGAGAGCGAGGTGGTCGCGCTGGAGACGTCGCCGGAGCTCTTGCTCTATGTGGACGCCAGCGCCGGCGGCCTGAGCGGCACGGATCAGTTCCCGTGGGTGTACGTCTCGCTGGTGCGCGGCGAAGCGGTGGCGCTCACGGACCTCGAAGCGCTCAGCTCGCGCGCGTGGGATTTGGCGCTCAAGCGCTTCGTGCTCCGCACCAACGGCGGCGACAGCGGCCCCGGCGCCGGCGGCGCGCTGCGGCTCACGCTGCCGTGGGAGAGCGTGGAAAAAGCCACGCTGGGAGAGCGCGCGCTGCCGACCGAGCAATGGCTCGATGAGGACTGCAACCTCACCACCGGTGAGACGCAGGAGCTGCTCACCACGTTCAGCGGCTGGTACCAGTACGACGCTGGCAGCCACCGGCTCACGCCGCTCGAGGCCACGTACCTGGTGCGGGGCGGAGACGGCGCGCTCTACAAGCTAGCGGTGCTGGACTACTACGCGAACGCGGACGGCAGCCACGGCACCCGCGACGGACATTTCAAGCTGCGGATCGCCGCCTTGCCATGAGCACCGCGCGCCTGCTGCTCCCGCTCGCCGCTCTCCTAGGCCTGTCGTGCTCGGGCCACGACGAGCTCGCTGAAAGCGCGCAGACGATCCGCGGCGGTGTGGCAGCGCCGGATGACAGCAACGTGGTCGCGGTGGTCAACTTCGCGGGCGGTCACTGCACGGGCTCGCTGATCGCCCCGCAGCTGGTGCTGACCGCGCGCCACTGCGTGGCCGATACGGGCGGTGAAGAGACGCAGGTGGTGTGCGGGCAAACACCGTTCGACCCGCCCGAGAGCGCTGGCGCGATCTGGGTGGTGGCGCAGCCGGTGGTGACGGACGATCCGGACGACTACCTGCCGGTCTCCGCGATCCGGATGCCCGAAGACTTACCGGACGACCTGTGCGGGACGGACGTAGCGCTCTTGGTGCTGGAGCGGCCGCTCACGGGCGCCACACCGCTCGCGCCACGCCTGGATGCTCCCGTCAGGGTGGGCGAGACCTACTCCGCCGTGGGCTATGGCGTCGACACCGCGCTCGAGGAGCGCCCCTCAGGCGTGCGCCAGCGGCTGGACGAGCAAGCCGTCGTGTGTGCGGGTGCGTCGTGCGCCGAGACCGAAGTGAAAGACAACGAGTGGGTCGGCTCGGGCGGCCCCTGCAGCGGCGATTCGGGTGGTCCGGCGCTGGATAGCGAAGGTCAGGTGATCGGCGTGGTGTCGCGCGGGAAGTTCGGCTGCAAGAGCCCGGTATTCGGCGATGTGGCCTCACGCGCCGCTTGGCTGCGCGCCGAAGCGCACCGCGTGGCGAAGCGAGCCGGCCGTGAGCCGCCCAGCTGGGC
>JAEYOT010000559.1 GCA_023411445.1 Pseudomonadota bacterium | reverse complement strand
GGCGCGGTCCATTCAGCGCGCGTTTCCCGCCAATGAGCTCAAAGTCAGCGAGCTGGAAGAGCTCCCGCAGGGCGGCCTCCGCGGCTGTGTCGCGGGGGAGGCGCTGCTGGTCGGCTCCGCGGCGCTCGTTGAGCGTGAGCTCGGCGGTCTGCCCGCTTGGGCGGAGGTGGCGGTGCAGGCGCACGCGGCGGGGTGCCGCACGCCGATCGTGCTCGCCGCATCCGGAGAGGTGCGCGCCGTCGCGGCCTTTGGCGACGCCCTGCGACCGGAGGCGCGCGCCAACTTGAAGCAGCTGGCAGAGCTAGGCTACCGTTTCGAGATCTTGTCGGGAGATCACCAGAGCGTGGTCGACGGCGTGGCGCGGGAGCTGGGCGTCGCTCGGGCGAACGCTCGCGGTGGGCAGTCGCCTGAAGCGAAGCTGGCGCGGGTTCAGGAGCTGCGCCAGCGCGGTGAGCGCGTGATCATGGTCGGCGATGGCGTGAATGACGCCGCCGCCATGGCAGCGGCTACGGTGGGCATGGCGATCCACGGCGGCGCTGAAACGTGCTTGCGCGCAGCTGACGTTTTCGCCACACGCAGCGGGCTAGCGCCCGTTACGGCCGCGGTGTTGGGCTCGCGCCGCGCGCTGGCCGTCATCCGGCGCGGTATCGCCATCTCTCTGACTTACAACCTGGTGGGCATCGCGCTAGCAGTGGTGGGCATCTTGAGCCCGCTCGTGGCAGCGATTATGATGCCGCTCAGCTCCATCTCCGTCGTTTCGCTCGCGCTTCGCGCCAAGACCTTCGAACGAGAACCACCATGAGCATCCTCTTCGTCATCTTGCCGATCACGCTGCTGCTATCGCTCGCAGCTGTCCTGGCGTTCGCCTGGGCGACCCGAGGTGGCCAATTCGACGACTTGCGCACGCCCGCCGTACGCGCGCTCCACGAGCCCACGCAGCCGGAGCGCCGGTCATGAGCGGTCGTCACGCAGCGCTGGACGCGTACTTTCGCGCAGCCAACTACCTCACGGTGGGCCAGATTTACCTGCAGGACAACCCGCTCTTGCGCGAGCCGCTTCGGCCCGAGCACATCAAGTCGCGGCTGCTCGGTCATTGGGGCACCTCACCCGGGCTGAACCTGATCGCCGCGCACCTCAACCGCGTGATTGTGAGGGACGACCTGAACGTGCTCTTTATGGCAGGTCCTGGGCACGGCGGGCCGGCGGTGGTGGCGAACGCGTACTTGGAGGGCACGTACTCCGAGATCTACCCGCACATCACGCGCGATGAAGCGGGCCTCCGCCGCTTGTTTCGCCAGTTCTCGACGCCGGGCGGTATCCCCAGCCACGCCGGTCCGGATACGCCCGGCTCGATCCACGAAGGGGGTGAGCTGGGCTACGTGCTATCGCACGCGTTCGGCGCCGCCTTCGATAGCCCGGACTTGATCGTCGCGGCCGTAGTCGGCGATGGCGAAGCGGAGACGGGTCCGCTCGAAGGTGCTTGGAAGGGCATCAGCTTCCTGAACCCCGTGCGGGACGGCGCGGTGCTGCCGATCCTGCACCTCAACGGCTACAAGATCGCCGGCCCGACGGTGCTGGGCCGCAGCAGCGACGAGGACATCGCGCGGCTGCTCGCCGGCCACGGTTACGCGGCGCACTTCGTCGAGGGCAGCGAGCCGGAGCGGGTTCACGAGCAGCTCGAGGGCGTGCTGGATGCGTGCCTGGACAGCATCCGCGACATCCAACGACGAGCGCGCGAGGCAGGCAGCGTCTCGGCGCGGCCAGTCTGGCCAGCGATCGTGCTGCGGACGCCCAAGGGCTGGACCGGGCCGCGCGAGGTGGACGGCAAGCAAATCGAGGGCACGTTCCGCTCGCACCAAGTGCCGGTCTCGCAGGTGCGCACCAACCCGGAGCACTTGCAGGCGCTGGAGCGCTGGCTGAAGAGCTACCGGCCCGAGGAGCTGTTCGACGAGCGCGGGGCGCTGCGCGCAGAGCTGGCCGCGCTCGCGCCGCGCGGCCGACGGCGCATGAGCAGTAACCCGCTCGCCAACCCGGGCACGGAGAGCAAGCCGCTCAGCATCCCGCCGCTGGACGCCTACGCGCTGCGCGTGGAGCAGCCGGGCCGCGAGCTGCACGAGTCCACGCGGCAGCTGGGCCAGCTCTTGCGCGATATCTACCGCGACAACCCGACCACGTTTCGGCTGATGTGCCCGGACGAGACCAACTCCAATCGCCTGGGCGCCGTGTTCGAGCGCGAGACGCGCTGCTTGGTGGCGCCGCCCGTCCCGGGCGACGAGCGCGTCTCCCCAGACGGCCGCGTGATGGAGGTGCTCAGCGAGCACAACTGCCAGGGCTGGCTCGAGGGCTACACCTTGACCGGCCGGCACGGCATGTTCGCCACCTACGAGGCCTTCGCGCTGATCGTGGCCTCGATGGCGACGCAGCACGCCAAGTGGCTGGAGGCGTGCGCGGAGCTGCCGTGGCGCGCGTCCGTGCCGTCTTTGAACTACTTGCTCACGTCCACCTGCTGGCGCAACGATCACAACGGCTTCAGCCACCAGGGTCCGGGTTTCATGGATACCATCTTGTCCAAGAAGGGCAGCGTCGCCCGCGTGTACCTGCCGCCGGACGCGAACTGCCTGCTCTCCGTGGCGGACCACTGCTTGCGCAGCAAAGATCACGTCAACCTCATCATCATCGACAAGCAGCCGCAGCTACAGTGGCTGAGCCTGGAGAGCGCCAAGCGCCATTGTGAGCTCGGCGCGTCCACGTGGAGCTGGGCCGGCACCGAGGGGCAGCAGACACCGGACGTAGTGCTGGCCTGCGCCGGCGACACCGCGACGCAAGAGACGCTCGCGGCGGCGGCGTGGCTGCGTGAGCACGCCGCGGGGCTCGCCATCCGCGTCGTCAACGTGGTCGACCTGATGACGCTGGCCACGCCCGACCAGCACCCGCACGGCATGAACAGCGAGCGCTTCGAGGAGCTGTTCACGCGCGATGCGCAGGTCGTGTTCGCGTTTCACGGCTACCCGGGCGCCGTGCACCAGCTGCTGCACGGGCGGCCGGATCCGGGACGTTTTCATGTGCGCGGCTACCGCGAGGAGGGCACCACCACCACGCCGTTCGACATGGTCGTGCTCAACCAGACCAGCCGCTTTCACCTCTCCATGCTGGCGCTCAAGCACGCGCGCCGGCAGCACCCGCACACCCAGCACCTCGTGCGAGAATGCGAGGCGGCGCTCGCCCGGCATCACGACTACGTGCGCGCCTGCTTCGAAGATCTGCCCGAGATTCAGGGCTTTCGCTGGCCGGGCGGCGCGTGACGCTCGTCCTCTCGCTGAACGCCGGCTCCTCCACGCTGAAGTTTCGCGTCTTTCGCTTTGCGGGCGAGAACGAGGAGGAGCTCTCCTCCGGCTCGCTGCGGACCGAGCAGCCGCGTAAGCTGTTGACGCACGTGCTGGAGCGTGTCCGCAGCTCCGCAGGTGAGCCGGACCTGGTCGGGCATCGCATGGTGCACGGCGGCTCGGAGCTCACCGCTCCGGTGCTGGTGGATGAGGCGCTACTGGAGCGGCTGGAGCGGATCTCGGAGCTAGCGCCCTTGCACCTGCCGCCCGCGCTCACGCTCTTACGCGAGGCGCTGTCGCTGCTGCCGCGGGCGCGTCACGTGTGCTGCTTCGACACGGCGTTTCACCACGACTTGCCCGAGCTCGCGAGGCGCTTGCCCTTGCCGGACAAGCTGTACCGCGAGGGGATCCGGCGCTACGGCTTCCATGGCCTGTCGTATGAGCACGTGCTGAGCTCCTTGCCAGAGCCCGCGCCAGAGCGCTTGATCGTCGCGCATTTGGGCAGCGGTGCCAGCATGGCGGCCGTGCTGGGCGGTCGCTGCATCGACACCACCATGGGGTTTACGCCCAGCGGCGGCATTCCCATGGGCTCACGGACCGGCGACCTGGATCCGGGCGTGCTGTTCCACCTCGCGCGTGAGCGGGGCTACTCGCTCGACCAGTTGGAGCAGCTGGTCAACCACGAGAGCGGCCTCAAGGGCATCGCCGGCAGCGCGGACGTCGAAGAGCTGACGGCGCGCGCCGCCGCGGGTGACGGCGCGGCGCGCCTCGCGCTCGCGCACTTCGCCTACGCCGTGAAGAAGCAGCTCGGTGCCTACGTCGCGGCGCTCGGCGGCGTGGACTGCGTGGTGTTCACGGGCGGCATCGGCGAGCACGCTCCGCTCGTCCGCGAGCTGGCCTTGTCGGGCTTGAGCGCGCTGGGCATCGAGCTCGACGCCGCCCGGAACGACCGTAGCGAGCCCGTGATTAGCAGCGCGCGGTCGCACGTGACGGTGCGCATCGTGCCTGCCAATGAGGACTTGGTGATCGCACGGGCCGCGCTGGCGCTGGGCCGTTGAGGCAGTGCTTGGCGCTGGATCGAGTCTTGCCTATGGAGAGGGCATGAAGCTCGAACGCATCCTGGTGCCAGTCGACTATTCCAGTTGCTCCGCCGCCGCGCTCACCTTCGCGGTCGAGCTGGCGGACCGGCTGGGGGCGACGCTGGACGTCGTGCACGTCTGGGATCGGCCGAGCTACGTGAGCGAGGCCATGCTGGTGCGCACCGACGCCTCCTCTGGCAAGTCGCTGATCGCGATGATCCAAGAGAACGCCGAGCGCGACCTACGGGAATTTCTGGCCAACGTGCCGTTGCCGCAAGGCAGGTCCGTGAAGGGCCGGCTCATCTCCGGCGATCCGGCGTCCGCGCTGCTCAGCGAGCTGAAGCAAGGCCAGCATGAGTTGGCTGTGGTCGGCACGCACGGTCGCACCGGGCTGGCCCACGTGCTGCTCGGCAGCGTCGCGGAGAAGCTGGTGCGCCTCTCACCCGTGCCGGTATTGACGGTGCCTGACGACGCTGCGCAAAAGCTGCGCGGTTGACCCACACTGGCGCAGGCGTTGCCGGGCGCGCACTGGCGGTTTCGGCGGTAGCGCCGGGAATACCGTTGGAACGTCGCTTGCTAACGCTCCAGGCCATGGTCGCGTCAGGGAAGCTCCGCCGCCTGCCCAGCTCGGAACACGTTCGCTGCGTGGTGCTGGAGCAGGGCGGCTCCGTGATACACGAGGTCAAGGACGATCTCGACCAAACCGTCGTCGTGGCTCAGCAGCCGTCGGAGACGGCGCTCGGCTTCGCAGAGCGCGTGCTGGAGCGCGTCGCGCACCTGGAGCGCGGCGGGCGCCACTTTTCCGCCGCTACCGTCTGCACCGGAGCGCCCGTCGGTCCGGAAGCGCTGGCGGCGCGCCGGCTGATCGTGCGCGGGCTCGCCGCGCACGCTCGCGCGCACGGCCTGTCGGAGCTGCTGCTCACCGCGCCGCCCAACGCCGGCCCTCAGCGCCGCGCGGAGCTGCTCGACCTCGTGCAAGAGGTGTGGGGGGTAGCAGCAGGGATACCGGTGCGCGTCAGCTTCAGCGCGCCGGAGCCGCGAGAGCCGAAGAGCGGCGTCTTTGCGTGCCCACGCCGGCCCGAGCTGGCTCACGGAGAGCCAGGCGGGAGCAAGCGCTCGAGCGTCTCCAGCAGCTCCGCCACCTTGACCGGCTTGGTCAAGTAGCGGTGAAAGCCAGCGCCTTGCAGGCGCGTGCGGTCGCCCACCATGGCCGCCGCCGTCAGGGCGATCACCGGGATATGCCGAGTCTCCGGCCACTGCTTGAGCAGGCGGGTGGCCTCGTAGCCGCTCATGCCCGGCAGATTGATATCCATGATCACGACGTGCGGCAGCGAGTCACGCACCAGCTCTACCCCGAGCTCGGCGTTCGGCACCGTGATGAGCTCGATGCCCGGCAGCTCTTCCAGCACGCCCTGCATGAACGCGATGTTCGAAGGGTTGTCCTCGATGTAAACGATCTGCACGGCGCTGCCCCGGCTCCCGAGCGCGGTCGTGGCGGCGGCCGCCACCGGGGCGGGCTCCGACTGGCGCTGCGCCGGTACGGGTAGCTCGAGCCAGAACTCGGAACCCACGCCGGGCGTGCTGTGAAAGCCCACCGCGCCGCCCATCAGCTCTGCGAGCCGCTTGCTGATGGACAGCCCGATGCCGGTGCCTTCGATCGGCCCAGCCTCCTGTCCCGCGCGCTGGAAGGGTTGAAAGATCTTATCCTGCTTGTCGAGCGGGATGCCCACGCCGTCGTCACGGACGCACAGGCGCAGCCGCTGCTCCGAAACGGCCTGAGCCGAGAGCTCGGCGCGCCCGCCGCGCTTGCCGTACTTGAGCGCGTTCGAGCCGAAATTGATCAAGATTTGCGTGAAGCGCGTGCGATCCGCCGTCACCTCGGCCGCTGCGGGCGGCGTGACGACGAGCGTGACGCCCGCGCGCGCCGCCATCGGCTCGAGCGTGCGCTCCACCTCTCGAAACACGTCGCTCACCAGCACCGGCTCGGGCGAGACCATGACGCGCCCCGCCTCGATGCGTGACAGATCCAGCACGTCGTCGATCAAGCGGAGCAGGTGCTCGCCGCCCTGGAGCACGTAGGCGAGCTTTTGCTGCTGCTCCGGCGAGAGCGGCGCGCGCTTGTCGCGCTGCAACAGCTGCGCAAAGCCCAAGATCGCGTTCATGGGCGTGCGCAGCTCGTGGCTCATCGACGACAAGAATTCGCTCTTGGCGGAGCTGGCCGCCTCCGCTTCAGCGCGCGCCTTCTGCAGCTCCGCTTCGTGCTCGACGTCATCCGTGATGTCCACGGAGGTGGAGATGATGCCACCCTCCAGCGTGCGTCGCTTGGTCAGGCGCAGCGTACGGCCGCTGGCCATGCGCACGTCCAGCGTGCCTTCGGGCTCATGGTGGTAGGCCAGCAGCCGCGCGCGCAGCGCCTCCCGACCCTCGCTCTCGTCGTAGAGCCCGTGCGCAAGGCCCGCGTCGAGCAGCTCGGTGTAAGTGAGGCCTAGCAGCGGCCCAGGAACCACGAGCGAGTAAACGGCGCGTAGGGCGCTGTTGCACAAGATCAAGTGCTCACTGGCGTCGTACAGCGCGAGCGAGCCGTGAAAGCTCTCCACGGCGCTGAACAGGCGGTCGCTCGTCAGCTTGGCTTCCGCTTCGGCCCGGCGCCGCTCGCTGATGTCGCGGATGGCGCTCGAGACGAGCATGCCCTCCTCCGTATCAATCGGGCTGAGGCTGACCTCGACCGGAAACTCCGAGCCATCCTTCCTGCGACCCATCAAGTCCAGATTGGCGCCCATGCCGCGCACCTTGGGATCGTGCACATAGGCGCGCCGGTGAGACACGTGCTGGATCCGGAGGCGGTCCGGGATGAGCAGCTCGATGGGCTGGCCGTGCAGCTCGTTCTGCCCGTAGCCGAACAGGCGCTCAGCCTGAGAGTTGACGAGCACGATGCGCCCGTCCGCGCTCGCGATGACCATCGCATCCGGGGCGGCCGCGAGCAGCGCGCGAAACTTCTGCTCCGCGCGTCGGCGCACGCTCACGTCCCGAATGGCGCTCGCCACCAAGCGGCGCCCGCGGACCTGCAGCGGGCTGAGGCTGATTTCCAGCGGAAACTCGCTGCCGTCACGCCGCTGTCCGAACAGCTCCAAGCCGGAGCCCATCGGACGCGGCCTGGGCGCGCCGGCGAAGCGCTCACGGTGCTGCGGGTGCGTCGAGCGGTAGCGAGCCGGGATGAGCACCTCGATGGCCTGCCCGAGCAGCTCCTGACGCGAGAAGCCGAAGAGCTTCTCGGCCTGCACGTTGACGAGCACGATTTGGCCGAGCTCATCCACCACCACCAGCGCGTCCGGCGCGGCGTCGACCAACTGGCGAAACAGCTCGTTCTCGTCCGCTTCGTCAGTCACGGCGCGGTAGCCTCACGCAGAACACGGCGCCGGGGTCCCCGTCTTCCACGTAAATGCGCCCGCCCTGCGCCTCCACGGCAAGGCGGCAGAAGGTCAAGCCCAAACCGCGCCCCGTGCGGGCCGAGCTGCGATCGCCGCTCGTGAGCTGCACGAAGCGATCGAAGATGCTGTCGCGGAGCTCGGGCGGGATACCGCTACCCTGATCGGCGACGCGCAGCTCCACGCTGGTCGCGTCCTGGCTGGCCGACAGCGCGATGCGGCTACCTTGAGGCGCGTAGCGCAGAGCGTTGTCCAGCAGGTTCTCCAGCACGCGGCGCAGCAGATCCGCGTCCGCGGACACCTGGTGGACGTCGCCCAGCTCGGTCTCGATACGCACCTCCTTGGCTCGCGCGCGCACCTGGGCCGCCTCGATCACCGCGCTGGCCAGCGTGGGCAAATCCATGGACGTGATCGAGGTCGTGAGCGCACCCTCTTCGCTCCGGTTGATGTCGAGCAAGTTGAGGATCAGCCGCATGAGCGAGGCGACTTCCACCCGGATGGCGTCGGCGTTCTCACGAGCCTCGGCGGAGGCGCGCTTGTCGCGCTGGATCAGCTGAGCGAGCAAGTCGATGCTGCTGACGGGGTTCTTCAGGTCGTGCACCACGAACGACGAGAGCCGCTCCTTCTGCAGCTGCAGCCGCAGGAGGTCGTCGCGCTGCCTTCGCACCTGCTCGAAGTACTCGCGGTTGGCCGTGTCCAGCCGGCGGAGCTTGAGCGCGGAGCCTACGCGCAGCGCAAGCTCTGCGGGCTGCACTGGCTTGGTCACGAAGTCATCCCCGCCGGCGAGGCGCGCGGCGTCGAACGTGTCCACGTCGCGCTGAGCCGTCAGAAACACGATCGGCACGGCGTCCCCGCCCGGTAGCGCGCGCAGGCGCCGGCATGTCTCCAGGCCGTCCATCCCCGCCATGCGCACGTCCAGCAGCACACAATCAGGCGTGGCCTGCGCGAAGGAGGCGAGCGCCTCTTGACCGCTCGACGCGAGCAGCACCGCGTAGTCTTCCTGCTCCAGCGTGGCCTGCGCGAGCGCACGATTCAGCTCGTTGTCGTCCACCACGAGGACGCAAGGCTTGGGCTTCGACTCCTCTGCCATGGCGATGCTGCGGCGCCCACGCTACAGCAGGACTTGCAGCACCGCCATATCCGTGTGGGCCGGAAGCAGCCCACCGCTGGCACGAAAGCTGCCGCCTACGGCCGGATCGCTACCTTGAGCACGCCGTCGCGCTGCTGTGAGAACAGCTCGTAGGCCTCCTCGATCTGGTCTAGCCCGAACGTGTGCGTGAGGAGCGGCGCGGTCGAGAAGCGGCCGGAGCCGACCACGCTCATCAAGCGCCTCATGCGCTCCTTACCGCCGGGGCACAGGGTCGACACGATCGTGTGATCCCCGAGACCCGCAGCGTAAGCGTCCAGCGGCACCTGCAGGTGACCGGAGTAGACGCCCAAGCTGGAGACGGTGCCGCCCGCTCGCACGCAGCGTAGCGCGCTCTCGAACGTATCTTGTCTGCCCAGCGCTTCGATCGCGACGTCCGCGCCTCCGCCCGTCAGTCGCTTGACCTCGGCGACGACATCTTGCTCCGCCGAGTTGATCACCACGTCCGCGCCCATCTGGCGCGCGATCTCCAGACGCGCGGGGATGCGGTCCACGCCGATGATGAGTGAGGCGCCGGAGAGCTTGGCGCCCGCAGTGGCGCACAGCCCGATCGGCCCTTGCGCGAAGACGACGACCGCGTCGCCGATGCGTACGTGCGCGCGCTCCGCGGCGGAGAAGCCGGTCGACATGATGTCCGGGCACATCAGCACGTCCTCGTCTTTCAGCTGCTGCGGGATCTTGGCCAGGTTGGCCTGCGCGTCCGGGACGAGCACGTACTCGGCTTGGCAGCCGTTGATGGTGTTGCCGAACCTCCAGCCACCGAGCGCCTCGTAGCCGGCTCCGCCGTGATCGCACTGAGAGTGGCTACCGGCGAGGCACGCGCGGCACTGACCGCAAGGTGTGATGGCTCCGACCACCACACGGTCGCCGGGTGCGTAGCCGTGAACGCCAGGTCCGACCGACTCGATCACGCCCACCGGCTCGTGACCGACGATCAGCCCTTCCTTGACCGGGTACTCGCCGCGCAGGATGTGCACGTCCGTACCGCAAATGGTCGTCAAGGTGACGCGCAGCAAGGCTTGACCCGGGCCAGGCTCTGGCTTGGGTACCTCACGTAGCGCGATCTTGCCTTTGCCTTCGAAGACTGCTGCTCGCATGGTTGCCATGCACGTCGAGAGTGCAAGCCGCACGCCACGTGGCGACCAAGCTCGGACAGCGCCACACAGCGAGTGATAGCGACGCGCGCCTGGCGCAAAGCGTGCGCTAAAGTGAACGGCTTGCGCCGCCGCAGCGCGCGGCGACGCTGAAAACAGGCTCAGCGGCGCGGCACGGGGCTTGCCATAGGGACGAGCATGAACCCCGTCGCTGCCAAACTTCGCAAGGATCACGACGAGCTGGAGCGGCTGCTCCAGCGCTTGGCGGACGCGGCGGCAGCTGCCGCGCCGGCCGAGCTGAGCGCCAGCTGGAGCGCGCTGGAAGGGCGGCTGATCCGCCACATGGAAGTCGAGGAGCGCTTTCTACTCCCGCTGATTGAAGCCAGCGATCCGCTCGAGGTGGAGCGCATCCGCCGAGAGCACACGCAGATTCGCGATCTGCTCGTGGAGCTGGGCGTCGCCGTGGATTTGCACACGGCTCGAGAGCAAAACATCCTCCAGCTGATCGAGCTGCTCAGGACGCACGCTGCACATGAAGACGCCGCGCTCTATGCGCTTGCGGGCGACAAGGCGTCTTCCGCCGTGCAGCACAGCATCTCCGCCGCGCTCAAGTCCGCGCTGCGAACGGTAGCGCGCACGAGCGGCGCCGTCTCCCGCGCGCGCCTTTGAAATCGCTCGTGAGGCGCCGTGTTCGGCCCGCGCTTTGCAGGCAGAACGCGTCATGGCCTCCCTCGCGAAACCCAAGGTCCTCGTGCTGTTCTACTCAAGGACTGGCACGACGCGTCATCTGGCGGAGTCCATCGCCCGCGCGCTTCACGCGGACTTGGAAGAGCTCCGCGAGAGCCGCTCTCGCAGCGGCGTGCTCGGCTGGCTGCGCTGCGGCTACGACGGCGCGCATCACCGCTCGTCCGAAACGCTGCCGCTGCAGCACGAGCTGGCCGACTACGACCTGATCGTCGTAGGTAGCCCGACCTGGAACGGCGCGCTCAGCAGCCCGGTGCGCGGCTTTCTCGAGCGAAATCGCCAGCGATTGCCCAAGGTGGCGCTGTTCGCAACCTGCGCGCGCGATGGCTCGGCCAAGGTGCTGGCCGAGATGGCCGAGCTCTTGCCGAGCCCGCCGGTGGCTACGCTGGGCATGCTGGAGAATGACGTGAAGCACGGACCCGCCGTGTGGGTCGGCGAGCTGGCGGAGGCGGCGCTCACCGCGCTGGAATCTGAGTCAGCCCAGGCTCGCGGCGCCCAGCGCGTAGCTGGCAGCGTGATCCGGCACCACGGCTCTCAGCCCTAGCTCGTCGCGCAGCCGCCGGCGCAGCGCGTCAGCCGCCGCGGGCTCGCCGTGGGTGACGAACACCTGGCGGGGCTGAGCTGCGCTCGCCCGCAGCCACGCGATGAGCTCGGCGTAGTCCGCGTGGGCGGACAAGCCGTCCAAACGCCGCACCTGCGCCCGCACCGGCACGTAGCGGCCGTGGATCTTCAGCTCGCTGGCGCCGTCCAGCAGCGTCCGCCCGCGGGTGCCCGATGACTGGTAGCCAACGAGCAGCACGGTGCTGCGCTCGTCCGGCAAGAAGCGCTTGAGGTGGTGCAGCACGCGCCCGCCGGTGGCCATGCCGCTGGCGGAGATCACGACTAGCGGCCCACCCTGCGCGTCGATGCGCTTGGAGTCCTCCGACGTCGCGGCGTAGGTAGCCACGGTGCTGAGCCCGCGCCACTCTTCGGCGGAGAGCACGTGCTCCGCGGAGTGATCTTGGTAGATCGCCGTCGCCTCGATCGACATCGGACTATCGAGGAAGACGGGCAACCTGGGGATCTTGCCCGCTATCATGAGCTGCGACACCAGGTAGAGCAGGTGCTGCGCTCGGCCGACGGCGAAGGCCGGGATCACCACCGCTCCGCCTCGAGCGGCGGTGGCACGGATGATCCCTCCCAGCTCCTCCAGCGGGGACTCGCTCGGGTGACGGCGATCACCGTAAGTGGACTCGATGACTAGGTATTCGCTGGCCGGTAGGAGCGCCGGCGGCTTCATGATAAAATCGTTTGGTCTGCCTACGTCGCCGGTGAAAGCGATGGACGTGTGGGGCAGCTCGAGCAACACGGATGCGGAGCCGATGATGTGCCCGGCGCGCGAGAAGCGGGCTCGCACCTCGCGTGTGACCTCGAAGCTTCGATCGTAGTCCACGGTGCGCAAGAGCTCGAGCGAGCGCTCGGCGTCATGACGCGTGAACAGCGGGAGCGGCTGGGCGTGCTTGGAGTAGCCAGACCGCGCCGCGAACTTCGCCTCCTCCTCCTGCAGGTGACCGGCGTCGGGCAGCAAGATCTGCAGCAGGTCCCGCGTGCCGGGCGTGCAGTAGACGGGACCCGCGTAGCCCGCGTTCAGGAGCCTCGGCAGGTAGCCGGCGTGGTCTAGGTGGGCGTGAGTGAGCACGATCGCCGACAGCGACGCGGCGGAGAAGCCCGGCTCCGCCCAGTTGCGCTGGCGCAGCTTCTTGTACCCTTGGAAGAGTCCGCAATCGACGAGGACGCGCGAGCGCTCGGACTCGACCAAGTAGCGGGAGCCGGTGACGGTCTCGGCGGCGCCTAAGAACGTGAGCGTGAACGATGGCTTCATTTCGGGGTGGCTTCGGTAGCAGGTTTCAGAGCGCGCACCGAGCGAGGCTTCAGCCCCGAGTCAGCGACTCGAGCCAGGGCCGAGCCACGCGGAGGCGCACGTGCGAGCTGCCTTCGGAGCAGGCCTCCAGGCGCTGCTCTAGGTCCTGGACTCGCTCTTCGATCTCACGCCAATGCTCGAGAGCTCTGAGCAGCTCCGCGCGGGTCTCCTCGCGCGCTGCGATCAATGCGGATACTTCAGCCACGGTGACGGGGTTGGTGTCCATCGAAACGTCTGTCAGATCGATTGCAGCTTTCGAGCCACATGCGATGCGCTGCGGGAGCGCCGGCCCCGAGCAGCCCGCCGCGCAGTTCTTGCGTGGCCGCAGGAATTGCGCCAGGCAGCCCCTGCGAGACGCAGCGATCTGGCATTTGCGCCCTGGCACCAATGCTGCTTCAAGGTGGGCATGATCCTTTGCGGAACGGACCTCTCTGCTGCCTCCGAAGTCGCTTTGACGTGCGCTGCCGTGCTGGCGCACAAGCTCGGTCAGGAGC
>JAEYOT010000537.1 GCA_023411445.1 Pseudomonadota bacterium | reverse complement strand
TCAACCAGCAAGTGCTGCCGCAGCTGCAGATCGCCGGCGGCATGTACGCGCGCATCGAAGGCAACACGGACAGCGTCGGGGATTATGCGACCAACCAGCTCTTGAGCGAGCAGCGCGCGAGTGCCATCGTGGCCTACCTCGTGAGCCGCGGGATCCCGCGGGAGCGGCTGGAGGCGCGCGGCAACGGTCCAGCCGCGCCGGTGGCCAGCAACAAGACCCCGCAAGGGCGGGCGCTCAATCGTCGCACGGACGTGCTGTTCATCCGTCGCAGGGCCTGACATGACGACGACCACCACCACCCCCGTGAGCTACGTCGCGTCGGCGTTCTACGTGCAGTACAACGTCATCTTACTCGGCGGCGCCGCCTTGTTCTCGTTGGCGTCAGCCTCGTACTGGCCGCTCGCGCTCGGCTTGGTAGCGGAGGCGCTGTGGCTCGGCGTGGGCTCGCGCTTACCAGCCTACAGGCGGCGCGTGGATCGCCAGCTGAAGGAGGCGCGCGCCGCTCGTCTGGACGAAGAGGTGGAGCAACGCCTGCACGGCCTCGACCCGGAGCACACCGCGCGAGCGCTCACCGTCGGCCAAACGCTGGAGCGCGTGGGCGACCTGGTAGCTGAGCGTGCCACGCCGGGCAGCGAGCTGTACCGCGCGCTCCTGAGCCTCGAGCGGCTGCGCGTCTCCTTCACCGAGCTGTGCGGGCTCGAGGAGCGCGTCAGCAAGCGCCAAGCGGCGCTGGCCGAGAACCCGCCGGAGCGGGAAGCCGAGCGGCTAGCGCAGGCCTACGCCGCGGAGAAGGACTTGGGGGCGCGCTTGACGCTGCACCAGGGCATCAAAGCCGCCCAGCGCCTGATCGAGCAGCGCGGCCGCCTGGGCGAGCTGCACCGCAGCATCGGCGAGCACCTGAGCTTCATCGAGCAGGCGACCCTGCACCTGGCGCAGCAAGCTCGAGCTGGTTTGGCGGACGACGAGCTCGCCCACGAGATGGAGGCGTGCGTGGCCAGGGCGGCCAACGTGGCTGCGCTGGAGGCCGAGCTGTTCGACGCGCAAGTCCCGCCGCTCGCTCCCGTCGCGCGCGGCGCGGCCTGAAGCCGCCGGGCGTGGCGACGTCGCAGCAGGCGTGCCAAGCTCGGGGCGTGGAGGTCACGTTTCGAAAGACGGGCGAGCGTCGCTACGCCGTGGTGGTGCAAGCCGAGGGCAAGGGTCCGCACACCGTAGATCCGGCGCCGGGCTTCGATCCGCACATCCCGCACGACTTGGTGCATTACGTGGTGGAGGCGGAGCTGTCGCTGGCGGGCGGTGTGTACGGCCGCGCAGCCAGCGGCGCCGGCACGTTCTACTCCGCCGGCGCGACGCCGGGCGGGCAGACGCCGCGTGAGCGCGCCCGCGAGCGCCGCAAGCAGAGCCGGCGAGAGCAGCAGCTGCGCCGCGATGAGCAGGCAGAGCAGGAAATGCAGCTGTCTGAGCGCCTCGCCGGCGTGTGCGACGTGCTGTGGAGGCGACGTCGCGGCCAGCGCCCGGATGCTACGCGGGCTGCGCCGCAGCTCACCCTATCGGCCGCGGAGCAGGAGCGCGCGCTCCGCGTGGTGGATCGCTTGGATCAGCTCGCTCCGCGTTGGAGCGAGCTACCGCTCGGCGGTGAGCTCACGTTCGTCTGGCCAAGCCTCGTTCCGCGCTAGGCGCATACGAGGGATGCGAGCTCGCAAGCAGAGACGTGCGCGGATGCCACGCCCAAAGGCAAGCACCTTGCATTCGCACTCCCGATGAACATTTTCCGGCGCACGGTGAAATTGCGTCTTCGGCCGGACCATTTCGCGGGTCACCAGCTCGAAACCCCGCACATCAAATGATACCACCAGAACACCGTGTACCAACAGCTCAGCCGGATCAGCTTCATCACGACAACGAGCCTCGCCTTGGCTTTCACGGCGGCTTCTTGCAGCGGCGAGTCCATCAGCGACGGGCCGTTTGCGGGCAGCGCTGGCGCTCTGCAAGGTAGCGCTGGCAGCGGGACCAACGCCACCACGGGCGGCAGCGCCCCTCAGGGTGTGGGCGGCGCGGGCACCAGTACGGTCGCCGGCGGCTCCAACAATCCGGGTAGCAGCGGCAGCTCGAACGCCTCGGCTGGAACCGGTTCCGGGATGGGCGGCGCTCCTGTCGGCGTGGGCGGTAGCTCGAATCAGCAGCCGTGTACCGACAAACAGCATCCGGACCACATGGACAAGGAGTGCGCCATTTGGCCGGAATGGGATCTGGGCAAGTCCCCGAATGAAGCCAACTGCAACCAGCCCTGGCTCACGGGCGCTGGCTACTGCCTCGAGAGCTGCGGCAAATGCTCGTCGGGCGGAAACAACGGCGGCAGCGGTAACGGCAGCGCCGGTAGCGGCAACGGCAGCGGTGGCTCGACTTTCGGCAACGGCCCCGTCTTGCCGGACATCACCAGCGGCCCGGAGTACCACGCCAGCCGCTACTGGGATTGCTGCAAGACCCACTGCGCCACCAACGCCGGCGCCAAGTCCTGCGGTAAGGATGGCGTCTCCCAAGGCGGAGGCGACAGCGCCTGCAACAACGGCTCCGCCTACGCTTGCTACAGCGAAGCACCGCGGGCGGTGAGTGACCTCGTCTCCTACGGCTACATCGCCAAGCCGAGCCCGGCTTGCGGCAAGTGCTACCACATCCAGTTCACCGGGCAGGGCCACTACTCCGCGGCGGACCCAGGCTCGCAGCAGATCAAGGGCAAGCACATGATCGTGAAGGTGAGCAACACCGGTAGCGACGTGAACCACGATCAGTTCGACCTCATGATCCCCGGCGGCGGCGTGGGCATGTTCCAACAAGGTTGCAGGAATCAGTGGGGGAATATCGATTTCGGTGCCACCTACGGCGGCTTCTACAGCCAGGACCCGGGCCAAAAGCTCGTGTGCGCCAGCGGCACCCACGCGCAGCGCAAGGCTTGCGTGAAGGAGATGTGCAACCAGCTCCCAGCGGGTGACGCGCGCGCCGGCTGCAACTGGTGGGTGGACTGGCTCCAGCTCGCCGACAACCCCAAGTTCAGGTTCACCGAGATCCAGTGCCCGAACGACATCTGAGCTGACGAGCCGCGCAGGGCGCTAGCGAGCGAGCACGCAGCGCCCATTCAAACACAAAGCTGGCGCTGGCGGATCGCACGGCGGAGGCTGCGCAGGCTCGTGTCCAGTTGGCTCAACGTTGCGGTCGGCACGGCCACGGCGCACAACGGCTACGTACCCAGAGGTGCAGTCCCGGCTAGGGCAGTCGCAGGCGTCGCCGCTCGCCCTGGAGCCGCCCGCCGCGCGCGCGCCGCCGCTGGCAACGGAGCTCGAGCGTGCGCCGCTTCCGAGCGGCCCTGGGCCGCGCGAAGCATGGAGAACCCTATCACCGAGCGGTGAGCTGGCTCCTCCGCCGCACGAATGCTAGGCGCTGCCGCGCAGAGCGCTGAGCTCTCCAGCATCCGTGATGGTGCCGTCCAGCACCTTGCCGGCCCCGTCCGTCGTGAACGTTGCCGCATCGTTGAAGCTAGCGCCGGCCGCGTCCGACACACCGAAGCGCTCGATCGGACCGCCCTCCGCCGTCTTGGCGCCGACGGCGTTCAGCAGCGTGACGTACAGCTTGTTGAGCGGCACGTTGCCGCCTTGCGAGCCCGTGCCGCTCGTGGCCGAGACCTGCTCGCCTTCGGTCAAGCACGCGGACTCGCTGTTGCCGGCCACCAGCTTGTCCGGGCTCACGTTCACGCTCACGCCCTGTCTGAGGTAGCCACCTGCGCTGCCGGCGATCACGATCGGCAAGTTGTTGTTGTTGTGAGCGTTGCCGTCGGCAAGCTCCGGCAGCCACATGCAAGCGGTGTTGTCCAGCAAGGTGCGCTCGCCCTCGCTGATGCCGTCCAGCAGGCTGACGAGCTGTGCGAAACGACCGGCGTACCACAAGTCGATCTCGTTGATGCGGTCGAGCACGCCGGAGACGCAAGTACCGGACGTGGCCGCGCTACCGACGCGATGCGAGAGGCCGTGGTGATCGATGGTGTGGTTGAGCGGGGCGAAGCTGAAGGTGGTGAAGCCCGGCCACTGCATCACGATCGAGCGATTGGTGTCGCAGATCAAGCTGAGCGCGATCAGGCGCAGCATCAGGTCCCCACCTTGAGTCATGGCGTTACCGTTCGGGCCGCCGCGCCCTGCCTTGACCGCCTCCTCCGTGACGCCTAGCTCGGCGGCCAGCTCCGCGTTACACGCGGCCGGGACGACCTTCTCTTCGGTCGCGCGCAGCAGCGCCAGCCAGTCGTCTACCTTGCGGCGATCCGTGCCGCTGAGCTTGGCGCGCTTGAGCGTCTGCAGGTCCTCGGACACGAGGTCGATCACGCTCTTGCCTTGCAGGGCGCGATAGTCCGCTTCGGTGGGCTCACCGCTGCCGAACAGGCCGGTGAGCGCGCTGTACACCGTGACCGGGTTGGTCTCGGGTGGATAAGGCGTGCGCGAAGCGGAGTAAGAGAGGACCTGTTTCACCCCGGAGCTGGCGAAGCCTACGCTGAGCACGAGCGGGCTCTGGCTGGCTCCAGCCGGGTTCACCGCTCGCGCGATCTCGTGGTCTAGCGAGTGAGAGAGCGCGTAGTGCTCGCCCGTCGGATCGATCGGCGCGCAAGTGAGCTTCGAGCCCATGCCTTGATCGTGAGGGTCGAAGTACTTCACGCCGTCGACCTCGACGTTGAAGCCTTTGGGAGCCATGCCCAGCCCGCGCGGAAACAGCAGCTTTCCGGCGTGTGGGGCCAGCGCTGCGAGCGAGGTACCCTCGAGGGTCGCTGCCGTGATGACTCCGTCTGGGCCATCTAGCTTGGGAAACCAGCGGTTCGTCAGGCAGCCGTTGTTGGTATAGAACACGACCACGCGGCGCGGCGCGACGGCGGCCTGAGCGTGGCTCTCGGCGCCCAGCGAGCTCAGAAATGGCACGGAGAGCGCGGCACCAGCCGTGCCTCGCAGGAACAAGCGGCGACTGTGGCGCTTCATGGCTGCACCTCCGGTGCGACGGCGCGGACTCGGAACGATTCGGCTTGCGTCAAGTCGGCGATCAGATCGAGCACTCGGTAACCGGAGCGGGTTAGCCGCTCACCCAGCTGCTCGGCGACGCACAGGTCTTCGTCCGTGAGCTGCCGCGCGAAGGCGGCCGTCACCCAGGCGCGCGCGTAGCAGAGGCTCGACTCCGGCGAAGCAGCGATGGCGTCGAGCAGCTCCGCGGGGCCTTCGATGTCGCGCTGCTGTCCGCCGATGCTCAGCTTGACCGCCGTATCCACGGGCGCGCCGGAGAACGGATCGGTGGGCTGGCGTGCGCCGACCGCGTCGAAGCCCTCCAGCGCGAAGCCAGCCGGGTTGATCAGCTGATGGTGACAAGCCGCGCACCCCGGCGCGGCGGTCTGCGCCGTCACACGCTCGCGGTTGCTGGCGGTCGCCGAAACCTCCGGCAACGGCGTCCCCTCCGCGCCGGGCGGCGGCGCTCCCACGGGCGAGCACAGCACGTACTTCTGCAAGAAGGCGCCGCGCAGGATGGGTGAAGGGCGGTTGTACAGCGCGTGCGAAGCCAGAAAGCCAGCGCGGGTGAAGATGCCGGGACGGACGGCGGCGTCCAGCGTCACCTGCTCGAGCTCGGCGCCGTAGGCGGCGGCATCCAGCCCGTACAGCGGTGCCGTGCTCGCGTTCACGAACGCCACGGGCGAGGTGAGGATGTCCCGGAAGGAGCCGCGCTGCTCGAACACCACGTAGTCGAAGAAGCGATCCGTTTCTTCCGAGAGCGCGCTGGGCACCTCGGACGAAAAGCTCGGGAAGAGCGCCGGATCGCGTTGGTACTCGGCCCAACGTGTGCCCGGACCCTTGTGCAGGTAGCGTTCGTGAAACGCGCCAACGGTCGTCCTGGCCCGAGGATCTTGCTCCAACAGACGTAGGGCGTGCTCACGGATCTGCGCGGGCGTGGCCAGGGCTCCGGCCGCCGCTGCCGCGAACAGCGCCGCGTCCGGCATCGAGCCGATCAGCAAGTAAGAGAGGCGCGAGGCGACCTCGTAGCCGCTGAGCGCGTAGTACGGGCCCTCGGGCACGTCGCTCACCTCTGCGCGCAGCAAGAACGAGGGCGAGAGCAAGAACGAGCGCACGATGAGCTCGAGCGCTTGCTCGAACGTGCCAGACTCGGTGATGCTGGCGCGCTCCGCGTAGAGCCGATTGAAACGCGCCAGCTCCTCGCTGGTGAGCGGCCGACGGAAGGCGCGCTGGCCGAAGCTCTCCACGATCTGCGCCGCGCAGGCGCTGCCGTCGCCCGCGGGCTCACAGGTCACGAAGCGAGCCTTGAGCGCCGGCTCGGCCAGCACCTGCGCCGCGATCGCCTGTGCCGCAGCGACGTAGCCGTCCCACGCGCGCTGATCGACGGCTTCGGTGTCGGGCGCCAGCGTGCTGGCAGCGCCCGGCACGCCCACCAAGTCCAGCACGGTGCTCTCATACTGCGCGTTGGTCAGCCGCGGCAGCTGCGATGTGGCGGGAACGCCGGGTCGGCAAGCACCGGTCGTGGCTCCCCCGCCGCCACCGGGCGTCATCGCGCCGGGGCCGTCTGGGCCCGCATCCGCGTTCGGACCGTCCACGCGCGAAGTACAGGCGAGCGCGAGCGCGAGCAGCACACAGCCAGCGCGTGCCGAATGCGGGGACCGCGGAGTTGCCACGCAAGACGCTGAGCGTACCTTTCGCCGGATCGGGTCAACGATTTCTCGCAGTTTCGATCCGGTCGTAAGTTTCTGTCTCGAGTGGGCGCACGCGCAGAACCGTGCCAGCTCGTGCCCGCGTGTTAGGCTCCGCCACGGATATGGCAGACAGCGATAGCGACGAACGCAGTGGGGATGAAGCGGAAGGGCAACGAGCCGATCAAACCCTGATGGGCGTCGCACCGCCCAAGGTGGAGACCACTGCGGAGGAGCCCCGTCACAGCCCCGTGCAGGTGCGCTCGGGCACGCTGCCGGACGAGCCGTCCGCGCCCGTCAAGGCCGCGCTCCCAAGTCGTCCGCCGCCTCCGTCGCAGCGCCGAGCGTCCACGGCACCGCCGCCACCCCCGCCGGTGCGTCGCTCCCAGCGTCCGTCTGCCACACCGCCGCCGCCTCCTGTGCGGAGCAAACCTCCCGGCGTGTTCTCGGTGCCGCCTCCAGCGCCCGTTGCGGC
>JAEYOT010000523.1 GCA_023411445.1 Pseudomonadota bacterium | reverse complement strand
CAGCGCGAGCGGCAAACGCCCGGCCCACTCGCTCAGCCCCAGCGCGCGGAAACCCAAGGCGGCGGACGTCAGCGGCAGCTCTCCCCTGCCCAGCTCCGCCCGGATGGGCACGCTATTGTCGGCCCCGGCGATGGCCAGCTCCACCCCGCCCAGCAAATTCAAGGCGATGCGGCGGGATAGCTCCGCGACCGACAGCTCGTGCGGATCCCACAGGGCCCCGCTGCCGAGGCCCACGAACAAGCTGGCGGCGGCGGCGAGGCCGGCGGCGCTTGGCAGCCACTTTCCAGCCACGAGCGGGCGTTACTCCCGCCCGGTTGGGGCCGCAACTTGCGCGCGTCCCCACAATCTGGGAATACCCCGCCCCTAACCCCCGGGTTTCGCGGCTTCGGCCGCGAGACTGATCACCAGATGAGAACTATCTGACATGCGCGCTGGCTCCGTCGCCATCGTAGGCCGCACCAACGTCGGCAAGTCGACCCTGCTCAACCAGATCTTGGGTGAGCGGCTGGCCATCGTCTCGCCCCTCCCCCAAACCACGCGCGACTCCTTACTCGGGGTCGTGCGCCGCCCGGATGCCGAGCTGGCGTTCTTGGACACGCCCGGTATCCACAAGCCGAAGACCGAGCTTGGCTCACGCATGAACTCCTCCGCCATGTCGGCCGTGGAGAGCGCAGACGTGGTCGTGTTCGTCACGGACGCCACGAGCGGCGTGAAGCTGGTGCCCAAGAAGACGAAGGGCAACGATACGGTGCCGCCGCTGAGCGAGCTGCAACCTGAGGACGCCGAGCTGCTCAAGAGCATGAAGCTGGGCAAGCGCCCCGCGATCCTGGCGCTGAACAAGGTGGACGCGGTGCGCGACAAGGGCCTGCTCCTGCCGCTGCTCCAGAGCTACCTGGACGCCGTGCCGTTTCGCACGCTGGTGCCGATCTCCGCGCTGGAAAACGATGGCGTCGACCGCTTGTTGGATGAGATCGCCCAGCTCTTGCCCGAGGGTGAGCCTGGCTACCCCGAGGATACGCTGACCGATAAGCCCTCCAGCTTCTTCGCGCGGGAGTACGTGCGCGAGCAGGTGCTGCTCAGCTTGCGTGGCGAGATACCGCACGCGGTGGCGGTCAGCATCGACAGCTTCGACGAAGGCGAGAAGCTGCACATCGCCGCCACGGTGCACGTGGAGAAGGTGGGCCAGCGCAAGATCATCGTGGGCAGCGGCGGGTCGGTGATCAAGCAGGTGCGGCTCGGCGCGGAGCGCCGTCTCACGCGCCTGTTCGGCCGCAAGACGAAGCTCGAGCTGTTCGTGCGCGTCACGCCGCGCTGGAAGGAGACGCCGCGCATGCTCGCGGAGCTGGGCTACGACAAGCCCGCCGGAGGTAAGTCGTGACCACCCCGATCGTGGCCGTCGTCGGCCGGCCCAACGTGGGCAAGAGCACGCTGTTCAATCGCCTAGCGGGCAAGTCGCTCGCGATCGTGGACGACGTGCCCGGCATCACGCGCGACCGGCACTACGCGCCCGGGCACTTGGCTGGGCGCGACGTCACGCTGGTGGACACCGGCGGCTTCGATCCGGCCAGCGGCGATCCGATGCAGCAAGGCATCGCGCGGCACGTGGAGGCTGCCATCGCCGAAGCGGACGTGATCGTGTGCGTGCTGGACGGCACTTTGCCGCCCACCACACCGGATCGCGAGGCCGTGGCCCTGCTGCGCGGCTCGAGCAAGCCGGTGGTGTACGTCGCCAACAAGGTAGATAACGAGGGCCGCGCGCTGCAAGCGACCGAGCTGTTTTCGCTGGGTGTGCCGGAGCTGGTCAACGTGTCCGCGCTGCACGGCCGCGGCACCGCCGAGCTGGCGCTGAAGGTGGTGGAGCGGCTGCCGCCGTTCGTGGAGGAGCAGCCGGACAGCGGCGACCTGCCGCGCATCGCGCTGATCGGGCGCCCCAACGCCGGGAAATCCTCGCTATTCAACCGGTTGAGTGGTGAAGAGCGCGCGCTGGTGGACGATCGCCCCGGCACCACACGCGACGCGCTGGACGCGCGCATCACCTACGACGGCAAGTCGCTGTGCGTGGTGGACACGGCAGGCATCCGGCGCAAATCGCGGGTCGAAGAGAAGGTGGAGCTGCTCAGCGTGATGCAAGCGCTCAAGGCGGTGGAGCGCGCCAAGATCGCGGTGCTGATGTGCGACGCGACGCAAGGCGTGGCCGAGCAGGACGCGCGGCTGCTGGGGCTGTGCATGGATCGCAACCGCGGCATCATCGTGGGCCTCAACAAGATGGACCTGCTCTCGCGCGAAGAGCAGAAGAAGGCCCGCCAGCAGGCGGAAGACACGCTCGGCTTCGCCAAGTTCGCGCCGATCATGGAGATCTCCGCCAAGACGGGGCGCGGCGTCTCGGAGCTGGTCTCCAAGGCGATCAAGATCTCGCGCGAGTGGGAGCGGCGCGTTCCCACCGCCGAGCTGAACCGCTTCTTTCGCGACGTGATCGAGCGACAGCCGCCGCCCACGGACGGCGGGCGCGCGCCGCGCATCTTCTACATCACGCAGGCCGAGGCCTCGCCGCCCACGTTCGTGGCAATGTGTAGCGGGGCCGCCAACGTCAAGGCGAGCTACCAGCGCTTCGTCGTGAACCAGATCAGGAAGACCTTCAACTTCGAAGGGGTGCCGATCCAGGTACACTACCGCGAGCGCAGCAAGAAGGTGCTGCCGCCCAAGCCCGTGCCGCGCAAGGGCGATCGCCGCAAGCGTCCGGAGTGAGCTCGCTCAGGCGCCGAGCAGCGCGCGCGTGACCTTGCCGAGATCTGCCAGGCCTCGCACGTCCCCCGCCATCACGGGGACGATCCAGAGCCGGCCCGGCTCGAACATGCTGCGCGCTCGCGCCAGGTGCGGCCCCTCGGTGCGGGCGCGCGCCTGCTCGTCTGCGTGAGCGCGCTGTAGGCGCTCGGGGGCGACGGTCAAGCCGCGCGCCGCGGTCAGGGCGGAGAGCTCGGGCAAGGTGGCCGGCTCGGACGCGAGGTGGACCCGGTTGAGCACCAGCGCGTCGGCCCGCATGCCCAGCCGGCGCAAGCGCTCCGAGAAGAAGTGCGCTTCCTCCACGGCAGGACCGAACGGGGCGGCCACCAGGAGATAGCCGAAGTCCGCCGCGCGGAAGGCGCGCGAGACCTCGGCCGCGCGCTCCTTGAAGCCGCCGAACAGCTCGTTGAGCTCGCCCACGAAGGCGGCCATGTCTTCCAAGAAGCCGCGCCCGGTGAGCCGGCCCATGGTGCGCAGCAGCGCCGCGACCCCTCGCGCCAAGATGCGCATGCTAAAGCCCCCGCTGGGCTGCAGCGCCTGCACCAACCAGCGCATGGCGGGGCTGTCCAGCGCCTCCACCAAGCGTTCGGGTGCATCCAGGAAATCCAGCGCCTCCGAGGTGGGCGGGGTGTCCAGCACGATCAAGTCGTAGCGGCCGGACTTGAGGACGCTGAGCACCTTCTCCATCGCCATGTACGACTGCGTGCCGGCGAGCGACGTCGATACGTGCCGATAGAACTGGTTATGCAAGATGCGCTCGGCCACCTCCGGTGAAGAGGCGTGGCGGACGACCAAGTCGTCGAACGTGCTCTTCGGGTCCAGCATGGCCACGCTCAAGCTGCCGCCCGGCGGGAAGCGCTCGGCCTTCACCTCTTCTTCCACGCCGGGAGCCAGCGTCAGCCCCAGGCTGTCGGCGAGGCGACGCGCCGGGTCGATCGTCAGGCACAGCACGCGACGACCACGGCGCGCTGCGCCGAGCGCCAGCGCCGCCGCCACGGTGGTCTTGCCCACGCCACCGGCCCCGGCGCACACCAGGACCCGACGCTGCGCTGCCAGGCGCTGAAAGCGGTCGTCGCTCATGGCCGGCCCTACCCGTAGCACGCGAACGGCCCCGTAACTTCCGCGAAATTTGTCCGGCGAGCAACGCCTCCACCAAGCTAGGCAGCACGATGAGTCAACGCCCGCTCGCCACCGAACGTCGCCACGGCCGCTCCACCGACACGTTCGTCTCCTTGTGTCGCTTGCTCGACGCCACCCGCCGTGACAGCGGACTTTCCGCAGTCGCCGTGGCGGATGCGTCCGGGTGCTTGGTGGCCCGCTCCGGTGCGGCCCAGGTGTGTGAGGAGCTGGCGGCCATCTCCACGCTGCCGGCCAACGACCCGCGCCTCGACGAGCTCGGCTTCCGCGGCACCAGGCCGCCGGTGCGCCGTCTCCTGATCGACGGCCTGGAGGTGTCGATCAGCGCCTTGGGCGACGCGAAGGACGCCGACTACCTGCGGCTGAGTGACGGTTGCCGCCGGATCCTGACCGAGGACGCCGGCCGCACGGCCATGGGCTGAGCCCGCCCGGCGCGTGCCCGCCTCGACGAAACGTGCGACACCACTCGCGTTGATCGATCTGCACTGTCATTTCTTGCCCGGCATCGACGACGGCGCGCCGACCGCTGCCGACGGCGTCGCCATGCTGGAGGGGCTCAAGAGCCTGGGCTTCCAGCAGGTGATCGCGACGCCGCACATGCGACCCGGCATGTTCGACAACGAGCGCCAAGGCCTGGAGCGCGCGTTCGAGACGTTTCGACCCGCGCTCTCGGGTCGTGACGTGCCGGAGGTGGCGCTAGCGAGCGAGCACTACTTCGATGACCAAGTCTATAACCGCCTGCTGAGCGGTCAGGCTTTGCCCTACCCCGGCGGGCGCGCCGTGCTGCTGGAGTTTTACGAGATCGATTTTCCGCGCCAGATCGAGGAGCGCCTGTTCGATCTGCGCCGACGTCGCCTGCTGCCGGTGATCGCGCACCCGGAGCGCTATCGAAAGTTTTGGGATCAGCCAGAGGCGCTCGAGCGACTGGTGGATCAAGGCGTCGCCGCGTTGCTGGACTGCATGGCGCTGGTCGGCAAGTACGGCCGCCGTCCCCAACGTGCCGCCGAAGAGCTCCTGGAGCGGGAGCTGTACAGCGCAGCCTGCACGGACCTGCACCGCCCGGGTGACCTCGCGCAGGTGAAGCAGAGCTTTGACTGGATCAGGCGGCGCTACGACGAGGATGAGCTGACGTTTTTGTTCGAGCACGGGCCGTCCGCCTTGCTACAGGGCGAGCTGCCGCAATAACTTGGCCCGCGCTCTGCCGAGCAGCTAGGCGCCAGGCATGACCCGACGCTGGGCCTACCGTCTCGTGACCTTGCTCTCGCTGGTTGCCGGGCCCGCCGCCGCGCGCGTGGACGGCACCTCCAGCTACACCAAGGCGCAAACTTACAGTGGCGCTCTCCGCTATGTGCGCGTGGACCTGGGGTATGAGGTCCTGGAAAAGGACCCGGAGGCCGCTTACCTCATCTTCAAGTACACGCCCCCTGGCTCGGCCAAGAGCCACACGGTAACGGGGACGCTGGAAGTGGTGGAAGCCGGCGGCGGCGTTCGGGTTTTCGTCAGTCTGCCGCGGATGCCGGAGTAC
>JAEYOT010000369.1 GCA_023411445.1 Pseudomonadota bacterium | reverse complement strand
GTGGAGGCGCTGCGACGTCAGCGCGGCTGCCCGGCGGCCGCGCCACGCTACGACGAGGTGCACTCTCGCTACCGGGACACGCCGTCAGGTAGTGAAGCCGCCTGGCAGGCGGGCGATTGCTACCGAGCTCTCGGCGAGCTGTCGCGCGCACGCCAGAGCCTCGAGGCATTGCTCGAGGTGGCGGAGTACCGCTCGCGCGCCGAGGCCGCGCTGGCCGAGCTCGCGACGCGCGAGGAGCAGGTGGCTGCGGCACGTAAGGCCAAAGCCGTCAGTGGCACCGCACCCGCTTCGCCCCCGGCCGCCGCCCCCGCCAAGCCGGCCGAAGCCAAGCCCGCCCGCTCCGCCGAGACGCCGTAGAGCGACAAGCCTCGCTCGACGCCCGCCCACGGCGTCAGGGGTAGCCTTCACGCCGTCGCTCGGAGCTTGGCCAGGCGGCGGCACCCGAGAGCGCTACGTGAGCCAGCTGCAAGATGGGCTGCGGCTTGGCAGCCCCCGGACACTCAAGCGCCGAAGCCGGGCGATTCAGACGCCGAACATCTGGGCGTTGGTGCCGGCCTCGGCCGAGTCCACGTCGTCCGACTTCAGGTCCACCGGTTTGCCGTCGGGGGGCTCGAAGCCGGCTCGTCCCACCTGCTTGGTGCCCAGGCTGGGGATGAACGTCGCCAGCACGTATTGGCGGAAGAAGTAAAACCACATGCTGTAGTGCTTCAGCTGCGGATCGATCTTGGGGGCGAGCTCCGCGTGCACTTCAGGCAGCTTGCTCCAGTGCGTGCCGGGGTGCTCGTGGTGCGCGGCGTGCAAGCCGTTGTTGAACAAGAGGAAGTTGAGCAGGCCACCCACGAAGCTGCGCGAGTGGTTGTGCTCCGACCAGGGGTCCGCGTGGACGTGCTGCTCGTAGTTGAACAGCATGATGGTCCACAGCGCGAAGAACGCCGGCACGAAGCAGGTCATCACCCACACGTAGAGCCCGGTCTTCCAGCCGTGGAGCGCGATGGCCAAGGCGCAAAGCGCGATGTGTGAGCCGGCCCAGAACAGGTACTGGTTGATGATGCGGCGGTAAAGCGACGGGTTCTTCGCCTTGGCCTTGGCGATGAAGGCCTTGATCGGCTCGCTCTGGAAGTAGCTGGAAACGAAGAAGTACGTGAGCGCCACCAGCACGTTGTGGCTGTTGGTGTAACGCCAGGTGATGGTGGCGTCCCCCGCGCGGTTCACCAGCTTGTGGTGATTGAGGTTGTGCGTCGGGATCCAGGCGAAGGTGGGGTAGCCGTACCAGACGCTGATCCAATTGCCGAACAGGTTGTTCGCGCGCTTGTCCGAGAACGTCGGGCAGTGATTGTGGTTGTGCGCGATGACGCCGCAGCTCAGCGCGAAGTAGCAGCTGACCCACCACAGGTACGGAATGAGGTCAGGCCGTGCGAATTGGACAGCCACGAAGCCGGGCGTGAGCACGAGGGTCCAGAGCAGCGCGCGGTAGTCAGCGGCGAACCGGGGCAGCATGTTTCGCGGCGCACTCTAGCAGGCCGGCCTGAAGCTGTCGTCACGCTTTCGTCAGCAATTTCGCCGCAAAAGCGCCGCTCCGGACGGCGCGAACGCCGCTTCGCAGAGGAAAAGGGCTCAGTTGATGTTGTCGCGGACGTAAGCAATCGTCCGGACCGCGTCAATCAAGCGGCTGCGCGCGTCACTCGTCAGATCCACGAAGCGGATGCCCATGCCAGGGTTGGGGTTGTCCGCCAGCATGCGCAGGGCGTTGACCCATTGGACCTGGCCGTGCAGCACGAACGGCTCTTCCGAGCCAGGGGGGTGAAAGCGCAGGATCAGCCGCGTCCCGACCTCCAACGGCTCGTGCGTGCGCACGAAGATGCCAAACTCCGAGATGTTCGCGATGCTGGCGTAGAGGAACGTGTCCTTCGACTCGCAGTCGACTGACCACGTGACCTCGATACGGTCCGTGCTCCGACGATCCGAGACCGGCGGCCTCTCCGACGGCTTGGGCTGCTCGTCGCTCACGAGTCCGCTCTACCGCCGCGGGAGTTGGCTGTCCACGCCGAAAAGTCGAAGCTATTTGATGGGGTAGCAGAAGAGTGCCGCTAAACGCGGCGCGTCAGTCGACCTGAACCGCGCCGGCGACGATGCGATCGTCGGCGGCGGGGCCTTCCGTCACACCCAGCCGACGCTCAGCGTTGAACAGGCCAAAGTAGAGCCGGTAAACGCCGGGCGTGAAGTTGGGCTCCAGCACCAGCTCGGTGGAGTCCACCAGGATATCGCCGGAGCGCCAAGCGGAGATGGGATAGTGCTCGCCCAGCGGCACGTGGTCGGCGTTGAAGCGCCGCTGCAATCCGTCCAGGTGCACGAACGTCTGCCAGTCGCCACGGAGCGGCGCGAGCACGCGCCAGTAGATGATGAGCCGATACGGAGCCGCTGGCGAGACACGGGTGACGTGGCGTCCGGCGCTGTCCACCAGGCTCCAGCCAATGAGCTCGAGGCGCCGCTCCAGCACCGCGCGCAGCGCGTGCTGCACGCGGGGGGGTTGGTCGAGCACGTAGCTCCGCAGCGGGCTCTCGTCGCGCTCGCCGGCGCGCAGCTGGTTGGAGGCCAGCAAGAGCTCGCTGGAGCGGGCATCCAAGATCGGCAAGTTGCGCCGGCGGCTCTCGCGGAAGAGCGCGTTGAGCTCGGCGAGCGCGCTCCTTTGGATGAGCAGCCAGCGACGCGGCGCCTCCGGGCCGCCCTGCACCAACCAGGCGAGCGCGCTAGCAGTAGACGCGAGCTGCTCGGCGGTGGCTCCGGCCTGGTAGCGCGCGGCGATGGCGCCCTCGCCCACCATAGCGAGCGGCTCTCCCGCTCGGCCTAGCTCGCGGTAGCGCTCGAACACCTTCTTGGGCGCGACCTGCTCGGCGAGCCGCGGGTAAAAGTCGAGGCTAGCGGTGAAGCCGAGCAGCGCGGCGACGCACAGCACGCCTTGAGCTCGCGTCGGAGCGAGGCGGCCCGACGAGAACACCCGTCGCGCCAGATCCCGCGCCGTGAGCGCTGCCAAAGGGATCAAGCCAGAGCAGGGTAGCGCCACCGCGGCCGCCGCGACGAGCCTACGCGAGGTGGCACCGAAGCTATCCAGCTGCTCCAAGTGGACGAAGCGCTCGCTGATCGCGCTGAGCAGCAAGAAGCCGACCAGCGCCGCCTCCAGCACCAGCGCCGCAAACACGAGGTTGCCGTCCCAGGTGCGCTGCAAGCGGGCGAGCACGACGCCGTACTCGCGGCGCCGAAACGACGGCCGTGAACGTCCCTCCGCCTCGTAGAAGCACAGCGCGGTGACGGCCGCGATGGCGAGCGCGCCCCACTTCCACAACAGCTCCGAGCGCGCGACGAGCCCGGCCGGCAGCTCCGCCCCTCGCAGGTTGAAGCCCCTCAGTGGCTTGTCCGCGTGGGTGATCAGGTCCAAGCCGAGCAGCACCGTGAGCGCGGCGCAGGAAAGGCCCAGCACCGGCAGAGGGCGGGGCGACAGCTCCAGCTCGCGCAGCGCGCCCGCTACCAAGAGCGCGAAGCAGCAGGCGGCCGGCAGCAGCACGAGGCCGAGCGCCGGCAGCAGCCAGACGGCGGCCGCCAAGCTGCCCGCGAGCGACAGCACGGCGGCGTGCGTGGCGGCCCGGCGAGCTTGGCCTGTGCCCTCGCGCACGACGAGCGAAAGCGCGAGCGGCGCCAAGCCGGACCACGGAAACAGCGAGTGCAGCAGCGCAGCGAGCGAGGCATCGAAGCTGATGGGGCCAGCGCCGGCCCCTCGCAGGGCGCTGCCTACGAA
>JAEYOT010000349.1 GCA_023411445.1 Pseudomonadota bacterium | reverse complement strand
GCGCAACCTGCCGCAGGACATGCGCATTTACTCGCTGCTTCGCCCGCACACGCGCGAGGAGAAGCTGCTGGAGATGTCGAGCGCCTCCAGCGACCTGATCGGTCGCGACGCGGAGCTGGCAGACTTGCACGCCGCCTACTATGGCGTGGTCGGCTCCGGTTTGTCGGCGGGCCAGGTCGCGGCGCGCGTCATCTCCGGGGAGATGGGCATCGGCAAGACCGCTCTGCTCACCGCCTTCTTGAACGAGCTGCCGCCCGACGCGCGCGTGCTGCGCTCCGAGTGCTCGCCTGCCCTGAGCGAGGTCCCGTTCGCCACCGTGTCGGAGTGGGTGCGCGAGCTGACCGGTACGCGCAGTGATCAACCGATTGAAGAGGCGCGCTCGCTGATCAGCGAGGCGCTCGGCGAGCTGGCCGGCGGCGAGGACGGGCCGGAGATCTTGGAGCGCATGGCGGAGCTTGCCACCGGTCGCGTGCGCAGCGCGGTCGACGAGGCGGACGTCGCTCGCTCGCGCCAGCTGGTCGCGCTCGGCTTGCGCCGCTTCTTCGCGCGCGCAGCGCTGGAGGCGCCGCTCGTGATCGCGCTGGACGGCTTGCAGTGGGCGGATCGCCCGAGCCTGGAGCTCGTCACCGAGTTCTTGAAGCGCCCGGAGCCGCTGCCCATCCTGGTCTTGCTCTTGGCCAGGCCGGACGACCGCGTCACGCCGCAGCTGGAAGGCCTGGTGCGCATCGAGCTGAAGGGCCTCAGCGCTGAGCACCAGCTGCGCTTGCTGCAGGCGCGCTTCGGCGTCATCGACGGCGTGCGCCAGGTGTGCGCGGATCTGCTGCCGCGCGCTGGCGGCAACCCGTTCTTCCTGCTGGAGATGGTGGACGCCCTCCTTGAGCGTGGCCGCTTCGAGATCCACGAGCGCGAGGGCGGAGGACAAGAGCTGGTCAGCGTCGAGCGGCCGGGGGAGGTCGCGCTGCCGCTGCCTTCCACGTTGGAGCAGCTGATCGCCGATCGCTTGAACGAGCTGCCCGCGGAAGAGCAAGCCATCGTGGAGTGGCTAGCAGTGGCGGGCGGCCCGCTCGGCACGGAGGACCTGCTGGCGCTGGAAGGAGCCGACACCGAGGACTCGGTGATGCGGCTGTGCGCGCGCGGCCTGTGCGAGCAAAAGGGCGAGCTCACGGACGTGCGGCACCCGCTCACGCGTGACGTCGCCTACCGCGCGCTCGAGCGGCGACGGCGCGTGCGCATGCACCGTAAGCTGGGCGAGCACCTCGGCCGTACGCCGCTAGGCAAGGGGCTGACGGCGGCGATCGTCGCGCGCCACTTGGCCCGTGGCAACGCGCGCGAGGAAGCGGCCGGCTTCTTCTTGGAAGCGGCGGACGCCGCGCGCTCGAGCTACCAAACGCAGCTGGCCAAGCGCTGCTACCGCCGCGTCATAGCGCTCTTGCCGGAGAACGATCCCAAGCTGATCGAGGCCTACGAAGCGCTGGAAGCGATCTCGCGCAACCAGGGCCGCTGGCAGGAGCGTCGCTCACACCTCACCGAGCTGCGGCGCTTGGCCAAGGCCTCCGGCAAGGCGTTCTGGGCGGCCACCGCCCTGCTGCGCACGGCGCAGTTCGAGCTGGACGCAGGGCAGCTCAGCAAGGCGCTGGCCTCCGCGCAGCGCGGCGAGCAAATGTCCAAGAGCTCCGGCTCGGCCGTGCTCGAGGTCACCGCGCTCACGTTGATGGCGGAGATCCTGCACGAGATCGGCGACATGCAAGGGGCGCTGGCGGCCGTGGATCGCTCGCTGCAAGCCGCGTCGCACGAGTCGGCGCCGGCGCGGCTGCGCGCCGAGGCGCTGCGCCTACGCGGTACGCTCTTGCGCCGCGTCGGCCGCGTGCACGAGGCGGTGGAGTGCCAGGCCGAAGCGATCGCGGTGTTCCGCCGCGTTGGCGCTCGCCGTTTGGAGGCTCGCGCCAAGAACTCGCTGGCCTACGCGCTGCTCGTGCTGGGGCGCTTCGAGGACGGCATCGCGCTGGCCCTGGACGCCATTCGCATCGATCTCTCCATCGGTGGACGCTTTCAGATCGCGCGCACCTTGAGCACCATCGGCGCTTGTTACGCCAACCTGGGCGACGTGCCGCGCGGGCTTGCGTACCTGCGCCGCGCGCGCGAAGCGCACGAGCGTTACGGCGATCGGGACTCTCGCGCGGACACGCTGCTCTCTACGGCGGAGCTGCTGCTGGAAGCGGGCGATTTCGTGGCGGCCGAAACGCTCGTCGGCGACGCTGGTGCGCTGACCGCCGTGACCGGTAGCGCTTACGACTCGGTGCACGAGAAGATCCTGCGCGCCTTGATGGCGCGCCAGCAGGGCGACGCGGCCCGCGCCGTGATGTACGCTTTCGACGCGCGCCAGGCCGCCGAAGCGCAGGCCTACGTGGCATTCCACTTCTACGCGATGGCGATCGAAGCCCGCGCCCGCGTGGAGATGGGCGAAAACCACACCGGCATCCTGCTCGCCACCACTGCTATGGGTGCGATCGAGACCCTGCAAGGCTCCGAGTACGGCATCCCCACGCGCGCGCTGTGCTGTGAAGCGCTCGCCCGCGCCGGCTCTCCGCAAGCCGCCGAGATGCGGGAGCGAGCCCGCGCCTACGTGGGTCGCCTGGTGGAGTACATCCGCGATCCCGTCTTTCGTGAGCTCTTCCTCAAGCGCCGCGTGGTGCAGGACATCGTGGTGGACCCGCCGCAGCCGTCCAAGACGCCCGACCACTCGCTGCTTCCGTGAAGGGGAGCTCGGGTGGCTGAGGGCCTCACAGCGGCAGGTCTACCGATACGTCCACGTACATGCCGGTCATGGTCATGGCGTAATCGCCAGCGGAGCTGCACAGGTCACAGCCTTCACCAATGTCGCTCTCGGCGATCGTGGTGCTGCCGAAGCGGCGCGTCGCAGCGAGGTTGACCTGCCAGGTTTCCTGCACCCAGCCTAGGCCTGCCGTCAGCGTGTGGGTCGGCGAGGGCGGCGTCCCGAAGGCGCTGGGGTAAGCCTTGTTGCTCACCGTGCTGTCGATGATGTAGCCGACCCTCAGCGGCAGGCTCTGCTGCGGGAGCAGGCGGTACTCCACGCCGAAGCGGCCGGTCACGCCGTTCTGCCAATCGTACACGTTGGTGACCTCGAGCTTCTCGCCCGCCTGGTTGGTGCCGGACAAAATCTGGCGCGTGTTCTGGCTCTGGAATGCCCACTCCACGTCCGCGCCCACGCCGATGCGGCCGATGTCCACCCGCGCACCGAAGCCCAGCTTGGCCGGCAGCGTGAACGGTAGCTCCCCATCGGTCGCGGTCATGGCGGCGACGGTGCCTTCTTCCGTCGTCGTCTTCACCACGATCTTGTTGCGGAACACCGCGCCCAGCTTCAGCTCCTCGATCGGCTGGTACTGCACGCCAACCCGGAAGCCCTTCCAGTTGAAGCCGCTGAGCTGCAAGTTCAAAAGCTGCGGATCCTTCGGATCGCCCTGCTGACGATCCAGCGTGACCAAGCTCATGCGGTAGCCGGCGCCGATGGCGAGCTTGCCGGGCAACCAGCGATCTTTGGGCACGTTGAGGCTGACCAGCGGTGTGGCTTCGAAGAAGATGATCTCGGTCGCGTCCTTGGTTTCGAACGGGCCGAGGCGGTACTGATACTCGGCGCCGCCGGACGCGACCGGAAAGCCGGCGAGACCTACCGAGACCCACTCGTGCACGCGGTAGCCCGCGCCGAGCAGGAAAAACGGCGCCAGCACCGTGTCGCTCTCGACGTTCTGCGCGCTGGGGGCGTCCGTAGGAGACGACTTGACCTTGCCCATGATCAAGCTGAAGTCCCCCATGAAGGACAGGCCCCGAATGCCTTGCAGGCCGGCCGGGTTGTGGAACGCCGCTGACGGGTCGTTCACCGAGCCGATCGCGGTGCCGCCCAGCGCCTGGTGACGTGCCGAGTACAGGATGGGGGTGTCGAAGCCCGCGGCGCCCGCGTGGCCCGAAACGAGCCAAACCGCGCAGGCGAGCGGCGCGAGCCCCAGCGCCCGAAAAGCTTTGGCTTTCACTCGGGTAGACCGCTGCAAGTGTTGAAGGCGTCGCGACAGCCCTTCTGGACCTGACAAGCCTTACACTTGTCGGATTCCGTGTCGCTGATGCACTCCGTCAAGCAGTTCTCGATCGAGCACTGCACGGTCTCGGCGTAGCAACTAGCGCAGTCCGGGGTGATGTCGATCTCGCCGGTGATGCAGTCCACCGCGCAGGACTCGTCCTTCCCGAGACAGCCTTGGCCGCACTGACCGGCGGTGATGCGCGCCGTGCCATCGATCACGAACTGGCAATCCGTATCGTTCTGACAGGTAGTGGCGGCCTCGGGATCACAGTCCACGTTGCCGCTGGGAGCGCCTGCCACCGGAGCCGAGCCGTCGCCCGCTTCGCCCTGCTGACCGGAGCCACCCTTGCCGCCGGTGTTGTTGCCACCGCCCCCGTCCTCGTCGTCCCCGCAGCCTGCGAGACTCAACGTCACCAGCACCAACGCGGAAATGATTCGCTTCATGGAGGTCTCCTCGAAACCTGGCGGAGTTTTTTTGCCGCCGATTATTTCTAAGCTAGCACTCCGATTCGACAAGCCCATCCCACTACCGCTCAGCAAGACTGACAATGTGGGAAACGCCTCAATTGGCAATGTGGGGAATTTCTCCCCAGGTGAGTCAAAACTCGAAGTGAGCGCGTCATCGTCATGACGACCAGAGCCGCTTTTCTGGCCGCAAATGCGGGCCTTTCGCGCGCGGGGCTCCCACGAAGAGCGTTCGCGGCTCACACGGCCGCGTAGCGCTTTGCGGCGCTGGCTTCTCCCAGCTGATACCGAATCCGTCGTTCACTCCACCTCGCAGAAGCGATCGATCTGGCCGTGCACGACGTCGCGCTACGGAGCCGCGAGCTCTCCCGCACCCCGCGTTCGCGTTGAGCGCTGCACGCTCGCGTTCGCATCCACTACCGCGCGCAGCGCGGACGTCCCGAATCGTCGGGACAATCGCAGCTCAATCTTGAACCGTGCTGGGCGAGCGATCCGTCTCAGTGCCTGCCGCCGCGCCAGCGCCTAGTACGGCGCGCCCTCAAAGCGAGGCGAGCGCCGACTGCAGCTCGCCGAGCGCGTGCGAGTCGCGCTTGCGCTCGGCGACGGTGATGCCCGCTTCGAGCCAATGGCGGGCTTCGTCCGTGCGGCTGGCGTCGATCAGCGTCTGGCCTGCCATGAGGTACATCGGCACGTAGTCCGGATCCTTGTCCTTCAGCTTGTTGAAGGTGGCGATGGCGTCGTCGACGCGGCCCTCTTTCCTGTACTCCATGGCAAGCCCGTAGAAGGCGAAGGAGTCCGCATTACCGGCGGCGCAGTGCTGTTCCAGAAAGGCCAATCGCTTGTTCATGCTGGCTCCAAGTACTCGAGCAAGACGCGCTTCTCACCGAAGCCCGGAAAGTTAGCGACGACGCTAGGCTTCATGCCGCCCTCAACGGACTGCACCACGCCTTCGCCGAAGCGCACGTGGCGCACGTGGCTACCGGGGCGCACCAGCTGCCCGTCGCCGCGCGACTCTTGGCTGTACTCGTCGCGCTCCACGACACGTGAGCCTGGAGCGAGCGGCGGGCCCTTCGGACGGTTGCCGCTGCCGGTGTAGCGCTGGCCCGGCGCCTCGTCGCCGTAGCGGCTGCGGTAGCCGCCTCCGGAGTAACCGCCAACGTAGCCGCTGCCGTAGCGTGAGCCCGGCTGGCCGCCGTAGCCGGAGCGCGTGGGCTTGGCGTTGCCCTCGAGCTTGATCGCGTCCTTGGGTAGATCGCCGAGGAACTGGCTGCGCTCCAGGTACCGCGTTTGCCCGAACAGCGTGCGGCTGCCGGCGTACGTGATCAAGAGGCGTCGGCGCGCGCGCGTGATGGCGACGTAGGCC
>JAEYOT010000303.1 GCA_023411445.1 Pseudomonadota bacterium | reverse complement strand
GCCTCGCTCGGCTCCAAGAAGATCTCGGTCGAGCCGCACCACACGCAGACCGCGCGCGACGCGCCGCTCGTCTTGATGAAGTTGCGGATGTCCTCCCGCAGCTGCTCCACGATCTCGGCCTTGTTGGCGCCGGTCTTCACGTGCGTGCCGTTGAGCCGCTTTACGTACTCCGGGTAGAACGCCGCCTTCATCGGCTTGATCGCCGCCAGCTCGTCCTTGATCGGGTCGATGTGCTTGGACTCCAGCACCTCCGCATGCACCGCGGACTCCAGCGCGTTATCGGGGAACAAGTCCCACGAGCCGAACACGATGTCGTCCAGCGCGGCGAGGGGAGCGAAGTCCTTGATCCGCGGCGTGCGGTTGTCAGTGCGCTTGCCGAGCCGCAGCGTGCCCGTCTGCGTCAGCGAGCCGACCGGAGCAGCCAGCCCACGTCGCGCCAGCAACACACCGGCGATCAAAGTCGTGGACACGGCACCGAGGCCTGGCAAAAGTATCGCCAACTTGCCTTCGGGTTTCTTCACTGTCTCAGGTCGCTTCATCACAGGGGCTCCTCTATTTGGCGCGCCGTGGTAGCAAGCGGCGTGCCTGCTTGCAACGCGGGTGCTGCGTAATCTTCAACGCTTTGCTGCGTCCAGCACGGCTGCGCAGCGGTTCATAGGTCAGTCATGGTCGAAGCGGCAGTGATCTTGGTAGCTGGAGTCGGCTCGCGTTTGCGTCCCATCACGGACACTCGTCCCAAAGCGCTGGCGCCCGTCGGCGCGGAGACCATCTTGGGACGCGCCGTGCGCTTACTGCTGGATTTCGGCGTTTCTCGGCTGATTCTGGCGACGGGCTACCGAGAGGACGCCGTTCGCGCAGCGCTGGACGGGCTCGCGGCCGAGGTCATCTATTGTCCGAACCCGCGCTACGACAGCACGCAAAACTCCGTCTCGCTCGCGCTCTGTCGCGACGCGGTGGATGGACGCTCGTTCTTCAAGCTCGATGGCGACGTGGTGTTCGACGCCGAGGTGCTCGAGCGCATCTCCGCGCCTCGTGTGGAGCTCTCGACCGGCGTGGATTCGAGCCGAAAGCTCGACGCCGAGGCGATGAAAGTGGTGGTGGACGGCGCGCGCATTCGACGCTTCGGCAAGGACGTGCCGCTCGCCGAGAGCCACGGTGAGAGCATCGGCATCGAGCGGATCGAGAGCAGCGCTTCCGGCAAGCTGTTCTCGGCGCTTTCCGAGCGCATCCAGGCGGGCGTCACCGATCTCTATTATGAGGACGTGTACTCGCAGATGATCGCGCGCGGGGAGTTGTCTGCCGAGGTGGCCGACGTCTCCGGTCTACGCTGGACCGAGGTGGACACGTTCGAGGACCTGGAGACCGCCCGCCGGCTGTTCGCTGGCCCAACTGCGTAGTGTATTACGCACCGTGTCGGCCGAGAGGCCGCTGCGGCACATGTGGGTTAGTGTCGAGAATCCGCGGTGTTGCCGCCACCCGGTGTGCTGCCGAGCGGTCACGCACCGCGTCAGAGCGTCCTCCCGTCCGTGTTGCTAATTTGCAACACCTGTGAGCGCCTTGCGACAGCAAGATCATGGTCTAAATCCGCGAATCGAAAAGGATTTGCTCGGTTTGACCAGCGCATGGTAATTGCACGTTCACTTATCCTGATGGCCACAGAAGCGCGACAGAATCAGACGAGTCGAGTGACGCGGGCGATCGTGCTCGCAGCGGGGCTGGGCTCGCGTCTGACGGAGGGGGGAGACATCACCCCCAAGCCGCTGCGCCGCGTGGCCGGTGTGCCGCTGATCGTTCGGGTGCTGCGCACCTTGGAGGCCGCCGGCATCGCCGAGGCGGTGGTGGTGGTCGGCCACTGCGGGCAACTGATTAAGGAGGCGGTCCGCGCCGCTCAAGGCGAGCTCAGCCTCAGCGTGACGTTCGTGGAGAACACGGACTACCTGAAGAAGAACGGCGTGTCCGTGCTCGCGGCTGCCGGCTACATCGATCGTGAGTGCGTGCTCACGATGTCGGATCACCTGTACACGCCCGAGCTGGTGCGTCGCCTGCTCGCCGCTGAGATTCCCGAGGGCGGCGCCGCCCTGGCCGTGGACTACGACATCCCGCGCTGCTTCGATCTGGACGACGCCACGAAGGTGGCCGTTCAGCGCGGTCGCATCGTGCGCATCGGCAAGGAGCTGGACGCCTACGACGCGCTGGACACCGGCGTGTTCCGCATCGGCCCTTCACTGGTCGCCGAGCTGTCGCGCGTCGCCGACCACAACGGCGACGCCTCGCTCAGCGACGGGGTGCAGGCGCTCAGCCGTCGCGGCGTCTTCGCCGCTGTAGACGTGGGCGAGGTGCGCTGGATCGACGTGGACACGCAGCCGGCGCTGGAGCGCGCGGAGGCCATGCTGCGCGTGTTCGGTGAAGACTTGGGCGACGAGCCCGGCAGCGGCGATGGTCCGGTGATCGACGCCGAGGCGATCGAGCTGTTTGCGCCTAGCTGGGTGCGCGCCGCCAAGCCTTACGACGAGCAGCACTTCGCGGTCGCGGAGCGCCAGGGCGTGGCGCGCATGATGTCCAACGAGAGCCCGTTCCCGCCGAGCCCGCGCGTGATGCAGGCGATCATGGACGCGGCCAGCCGGGGCAATCACTACCCAGGGGGCAGCAAGGCGCTGTCCGACAAGATCACGCGGCGCGAGGGCCTGGCCAGCGGCAGCGTGCTGTTCGGTGCCGGCTCCACGGAGCTGATCGACGTGGTGATCCGCACCTTCGTCGGCCCTGGCGAAGAGGTGCTGCTCAGCGTGCCGACTTTCAGCATGTACGAGGCGCGCACCCGCGTGACCGGTGGCATCCCGGTGCTGGTGCCGATGACGGACGCGCACGAGCACGACCTGCCCGGCCTGATCCGCGCGGTGAACGAGCGCACCAAGGTCATCTTCTTGTGCTCGCCCAACAACCCGACCGGCAACCGCATCTCGCGTGACGATCTGCGGCGCATCCTGCGCTTGGGGCTGCCGACCGTGATCGACGAGGCGTACTTCGACTTCGAGACGGACGGCACGACCACCGGCTTGCTCGCGGAGTTCCCGAACGCGATCGTGCTCCGCACGTTCTCCAAGGCGTTCGGCCTGGCGGGCATGCGGCTCGGCTACGCCTTGGCGCACCCGGTGGTGGTGCGGCTGCTCTCACGCGTGAAGGTGCCGTGGAACGTGCCCGGCATCGTGCTGGCCGCCGCCGCCGCCGCCCTAGATGACGCCGCTGAGTTCGAGGCGCGCCGGCAGGAGCTGTCGCTCGGCCGCGAGGAGCTGTTCACGCGCTTGTCCGGCGTGCAGGGCCTCTCCCCGGTGCCGGGCGAGGGTAACTTCGTGCTGATCGACGTGTCGCGCACGGGCTTGCCTGCCGAGCGGCTGGTGGAGCTGCTGCTCGACGAGGGCGTTCTGATTCGTTCGCTGACCGTGCACCACGCGGCCCGGAGCTACGTGCGGGTGACGGTGGGCTCTCGCGAGCAGAATCTGCGCTGCGTCCGTGCGTTCGAGCGCGTGCTGGGTCGAACCGTGCCGTCGCGGCGCGAGCCGCTGGCGCTCAGCGTCGGCCCTAGCGACGCCGAGTGAGCGCAGCGTGAGCGAGAAGCCGGGCTTCTGGTCGGGCTACTGGCAGAGCCTGAAGTCGCTCGACGTCGAGGAGCCGATCGACGTCTACGTGCACCGGCCGCTAGCGTACTTGCTCGCGCGCGCGCTCTTGCCGACGCCCGTGTCGCCCAACTTGGTGACCATCGCCTCGATGGTGATCGGTGTGTACGGCGCCTACCTGATCGTGGCCGACACGCCGCATCATTTCCAGTGGGCAGCGCTGTGCGCCTTCTTGTCCACCGTGTTCGATTGCGCGGACGGGCAGCTGGCTCGCCTGCGCAAGACCTCGTCGGTGATCGGTCGCATGCTCGACGGCAGCGCGGACGTGGTCGTGTCGGGCTCCATCCTGGCGGCAGGCGGCTACTACTTATTCGAGAAATACGGGGCCATCGCACCTGGGCTGGGCTGGGCTGCGGTGCTGTTCACGGTGGTAGCGGGCGTCGCGACGTCGATTCAGACCACGCTGTTCGATCACTACAAGACGGTGTTCATGAAGCTGGCGGTGCCGGGCTTCAAAGAGGCCGAGTCTTACCCGGAGGCGCGCCGCCGCTACGAGGCGCAGACGAGCTTCACGCCCGTGACGCGCGTGGCGTGGCTCCTCTACCTGCAGTTCGTGGGCAACCAGAGCCGCACGGTGCGCAAGTTTGACCCGCACACGGTGACGGAGTTCTCCATTTTGGGGGATTACGATCCGGCGCGCGCGCAAATTTATCGCGAGCACGTCGCGCCCGTGATGAAAACTTGGCGGCGCTGGTTCGGCTACGGCTCGCTCATGATCGGCATCACGCTCGCGCTCGCGCTGGAGCTGCCCGAGTACTACCTGCTGGCACGGCTGACGATCTACGGGGCGGTGTTCTACGGGCCGCTGATGCTGCGGCAACGGCGCGCCTCCGAGCGCGCTTTCGCGGCTCTGGGTGTGGTGCCGCGCTGAGGCCCGGCGATTGACAGGCGCGCGCGCGGGGCCGAAAGTCCATGCCCGCGCATGCTCCGGCTCCGCTCTTTCGGCTTGGGTGCCTGGCTCCTGCTCGTCACTACCGGCGCGCAGGCGGCGATCTGGCCGAGCGCCGTGCGGCGGGCCGAGCGCGAGCTAGGCTCCAGTGAGGCTTCGGCGCGGCAAGCCGCGGTCGTGGCGCTGGCTGATCTGCCGCGCACCTCCGCGCGGCGCTTGCTGCTGCGCGCGCTGGAAGATCCGGACAATCAGGTGGCAAGCTCTGCGTTGGAGCTC
>JAEYOT010000262.1 GCA_023411445.1 Pseudomonadota bacterium | reverse complement strand
CGATGTAGGTATCCCGAAACAGCGAGACCACCAGCGCCATGAAGATGCCGACCAAAAGCCCCAGGATGAACTCGGGCACCGTCAGGCACAGGCTCGGGCCCGCGCCCTGCTTGATGCGCTCGATGATGGGCGAGCTGTCGGAGTCGCTCACGCCGAAGTCGAAGGTGAGCATGCGGCGGTAGTGCTCCACCAGCAGGTTGTCCCGCCAGTGCCCGGGCCCCGGCAGGCGTGGCTTGTCGTAGCCGTGGTTCTTCTTCCACTGCTCGATCACGTGGGGCATGGCCTTGTCCCCGATCGCGCGGCGAGCGATGTCATCCGGGTTGGTCACGCCGAAGAACAGCACGAACAGGAAGAACAGGACGCCGAGCACCACGAAGCCGCCAGCGAAGGCGCGTCGGATCACGTAGGCCAACATTACTGGCGCTCCTTCAGGTAGCTGCGCACCCCCGGCACTACCACCAGCAGCGCCAAGAAGCCGAGCAGATAGGCCGGCCACATCACGGGGCGGTTCCACTCCTGTCGTTTCTGCCGCCGGAGCGCCGGATCGATGTCGGCGTACTTGAGCGTCTGCAGCGAGAGGCCAGGCGTCTTATTGGTGGCGTACCAGCCGTGATAGAGCGCGTACGTCTCACGGTGGTAGAGCTCGATCCATGGACGCTCCTGCTCCAGAATGCTCCGCATCTGCTCGATGATTTGCTGGCGCTCGGGCGTGTTGTCCATGGACTTCATGGCCATGAACAGCTCGTCGTAAGCGGCGTTCTGGAAGTTGGCGCTGTTGGGTCCGTTGTTCTTGGAGCGCGCCATGGCTGACGACAGCAAGAACAAGAAGTTCTCCGGGTCCGGGTAGTCTGCGGCCCAGCCCCACTGAAACACCTGGTAAGCGCCCTCGCGGATCTTCTGCTGGAAGCGGTTGTACGTGGTGGCGGCGATCTCCACGTCGATGCCCAGCTCACGCCATTTGTTGACGTGAAACTGCACCATCTGCCGCAGCTCCGGGCCGGTGTCGCCGATGTCGTAGGTCAAGTGCAGCGGGCGGCTGGTGGCGGGATCGATGCCGCCCGGATAGCCTGCCTCCGCCAGCAGCTGCTTGGCGCGGGCCATGTCCACGGTACGAAACGGGTTCTTGTACTGCGGGTCGTAGCCGAACAGACCGGGCGGCACCGGGCTCTGCGCTGGGATACCGCGGCCGTTGGTGAACAAGCGCAGCCACTCGTCCGCGTCCACCACCAAGCTCATGGCTTGCCGCAGCTTGCGACTCTTCTCGCCGCCGCGATCGCCGACGACGCGGTCTTCCATGTTGAAGCCGATGTAAAAGACGGTCGTCTCCACGCTCTTGTCGAGGCGCATGCCGAGCCGAGCCATCTCGTCGGACAAGTTGTCGTCGCGCACGACCTTGTCGAAGCTCTCGCTGTTGATGCCCGATGCGTCGAAGTACCCTTGCAGGAACTTGGTAAACGCCGGGATCGACTCCTTCTCTCGCCGGTACTCCGCGCGCTCGATCTGCGCGAGCTGCGTGCCCTTGCGCCGCTCGTCGAAGCGCCCCGGACCGAAATCGCCCGGCTCGCCCTCGCTCGGGAACACGGCGCCGGGCGCCTTCCACTCCGGGTGGCGCAAGCCGTACCAGTTGGGGTTGCGGGTCACGACGATGCGCGCCTGCTTGTCGTAGTGTGAAATGTAATACGGCCCGGAGCCGACCGGGTGATCCTGCAGCAGCGGACGCCCGTTCTTGCCGGTGTAGTAGTCCACGGCCTCCCACGGCACGGGCGTCGAGACCGGCATCGCTAGCCAGTACAAGATCTGCGGGTAGGGCTCCTTGAGCGTGAGCTCCAGCGTGCGCTCGTCCAGCGCGCGCGCGCCGGGCAGCCCGCCGGCGCGGCGGTAGCGCTCGCGCGCGCTCAGCTTGGCGAACGCCGGATCTTTGGCCCGCTTCTGCAAGCTCTCCGACAGCTCCGCGAAGCCGACCAGGTTCGAGAACGGCTCGCTCATCGGCGAGTTGATGGCCGGATCCGCGACGCGCTGCAGCGCGAACACGAAATCCTCCGCCGTGATCACGCGCGTGCTCTGACCGGCCGATTGCCGGAAGCACTCGTCGTCTTGGTACAGCAAGCCAGGGCGAAGCTTGAAGGTGTAGCGCACCTTACCGTCCGGCAGCTTCTGCGCGTGCGGCACCTCCTCGGCTTGCCCCGGGATCAGCTCGTACGGCCGCTTGAGGTAGTGGTACTCGAGCAGCGTGTCGTACACGATGCCGGTGAAGACGTGCTCGGTCGTGGTGTACGACTGCGCCGGATCCAGCGTCTTGGGCGGCTCGCTGAAGGACGAATAGTAAACCTTCTTACCGTCGTCCTCGTCCGGATACGGGTTGTTGGTGCACGAAAGCAGCAGCAGCGCGGTGAGCAGCGCGAGCACGGCCCTCCCGAAGGCTCGGAGCGGCTCATGGCTACCACGCATGGGGCAAACCGTAGACCGAAGGCGCGCTCCGAGAAAGATGCTAGATCGGGGCGCGATGGCGTTTCGTCCGCTCGCGTCCCTGTGCTGTGCCGCACTTCTTGCGTGTTTCACCCTGACCCTAGCCTGTGGTGGCTCTGCACCGCCCACCATCGCCGATGTACCGAAGCACCAACCCGGTCCCAACCCATTCCGGGGGAAAAAGCTGTTCGTCGATCCGAGCATGGCTTCGGTCAAGCAAGTCAAAGCCTGGCGCGGCCAGCGGCCCGACGATGCAGAGCTAATCGAGAAGATCGCGAGCCAGCCCCAAGCGGAGTGGCTGGGCGAGTGGAGCGGCGCGGTGAAGTTCTTCGTGCGCGACAAGATGCGGCAGTACGCCGACGCCGACGCCATGGGCCTGTTCATCGTGTACAACGTGCCGGAGCGGGACTGCGGCCAGCACTCCAAGGGCGGCGCCAAGGACGCGGACGCCTACCTGCGGTGGGTCGAAAAGATCGCTGAGGGCGTGGACGACGGTCCAGCGGTGATGATCTTGGAGCCGGACGCGCTCGGCCAGCTGGAGAAGTGCACCGAGCCGGGCAAGCGTGAAGCGCGCCAACGCATGCTGGCGGACGCGGTGCGCATCCTCAAATCCAGGCCGAACATCCACGTGTACCTGGACGGCGGCAACGCTCGCTGGCTCAGCGTGGAGAAGGCGGCCGAGCTGCTCAACGGCGCCGGCGTGGCCTACGCAGACGGCTTCTCGCTCAACGTCTCCAACTACGTGGCCACCGAGGAGACGCTAGAGTACGGCCGGAAGATCTCGGCGCTCACGGGCGGCGCGCACTTCGTGATCGACACCTCGCGCAACGGCAACGGCGCGGCGCCGGGCAACGAGTGGTGTAACCCCAAGGGCCGCGCGCTGGGCCTGCCGCCCACCGCGGACA
>JAEYOT010000255.1 GCA_023411445.1 Pseudomonadota bacterium | reverse complement strand
GAGCTCCACCGGTTCTCCGGCGCGGCACTCGTGCGTGAGATCCAGCCGCGCCGATTCGTAGCGAGGGTCGCGCATCAGCCAGCCGACGAGGCCCTCCCACAGCGCGCCGTAGGCTCGACCGGCGCCTTGCTCAGCCAGCTCGCTCCACTCCAGCAGGTACGTGCCATCCACGCCTAGCGCGATGGCGCGGCCGTCGCCGCTCTCGCCCAGAGCCAGCACCGGCATCGGGCTCTGGCCGGCGCGGCGCTCGGGATGCTCCCACAGCGCGATGGCGTTGGGGCGCAGCGCGCCGAGCGTGTTGGCGCCTTGCATCGAGGGCAGCCGGTTGCCCAGTAGCTCACGCACGCCGCGCAGGGTGGGGGCGGCGCGCCCGGCCGCGGTGGTGTGCGGCTCGAACGGCGCGGTGTCGAACGGCGCGCCACTTTGCGGCATGGTCGCCGGGAGCACCTCCGCCAGCGGGCTGCCCGCGTAACCGCCGCCCATGAACGAGGACGGTCCGCCCACCATGATCAGCCCGCCGCCGCTCTGAACGTAGCGCGCGAGCGCGGGCAGGTGCATCTGCAGCTTGTACTCGACGGCGTCGATATCCTGCAGGATCACCGCGTCGAACGACTTCAGGTGCTCGGTGAACAGCTCGTTCACCGGAAACGGGATCAGTGACAGCTCGGTGTCCTCGTTCACCTGCGTGGAGTCGCTGTTGGTGCGCAAGATGAAGAAGGCGATCAGGTCGATCGACTCGTCGGCTTTGAGCCACATGCGCAGGGCGCGCACGTCGTAGGTGGGGCGGCCGGCGACGTGCAAGAGCCGCACACGCTCACGTGTGACGTCGAACGTCAGGATGCGCGTGTCGTTCTCCGGAACCTTGTCGCCTTCCGGCGTCTGCAGGCGCACGCGCACCAGGCGGCGGCCGGCGCGATCCAGCGTGAACGGTAGCTGCAGCGTCGCGACGCCGTCCTGCATCTTCGCGCTACCTTGCGCCAAGAGCGCTGGCGGCTCGCCGTGGAGCAGCTCCTCCACCGTGATGGGCAGCTCGTCGCAGCTCAAGCCTCCCGAGCAACCGATGGTGAGCTCGAGCGCCAGCTTCTGATGCGCCACGGCGGCCCCCGTGGTCGCGGCGCGGCGGATGCTCGCGTCGGGCGGCGCTTTGTCGGCGAGCCGCAGCGTGTGGATCGGCGCGGCCAGGCGTTCACCCAGCTCGCGCAGGGTGGCCACCGGGGCGCTCTCCTTCGGAGTGGTGAGCCGGCCGTCGCTGACCACGACCAGCGCCTTGGCGCGCTCACCCGGCGCGGCGGCCAGCGCGCTCAGCGCGGTGGTCAGATCGCTGTCCGTCGGGCGCGCGGCCGTGGGCTTCGCGTCCCACGCCAGCGGCGCTGCGGCCCCTTCACCGAAGCCGAGCACCTCCACGCGCGCACCACCCAGGCTGCGCTGCAGCTCCGTGACGGCTTGCCGTGCGGCTTCTTCGCGCGTGCGCTGCTCGGTGGCCGGCAGCTGCAGGCGCCAGGAGCGATCCACCAGCACCACGACCTTGGGAAACAGGTCCGTGCCGCGCGTCGTGACCAACGTGGGCCGCACGATGGCGGCGCCTAGCAGCAGCGCGGTGACGAGGCCGCTCAGCGCGATCCACAGCGGCGCACGCCGCGCGCGCGTCTCTAGCAGTGCGAGCACGAGCCAGGCCAGCAGCAGCACGGCCAAGGTGCCGAGTAGCCACGGGCTCACGCCCTCAGCGACACCGAGCGAGCGTCCGCTCATCGCGCCTGCGCTCGTCGACGCATCAGGAAGGGGGCGTGCACTTGGTCGTCCTTGTAGTCCGAGCAGAGCACGTACATGGCGATGTTGACGGCGAACCGGATGGCGTACTGTCGGTGCTCGTAGCTGGAGGGCTCCGTGGCGAGCGCGTAGCCGCCCTGGTCCGAGCGCGCCAGCGCGCCCAAGAGGTCGTGCTGGAGCAGCAGCACCTGCGCGTTCTTGCCCCGCACGATGGCCTCGATCGTGGGCGGCCCCAGCACGCGCCCCACCGGCCGATCCACGATGTAAAACGTCTTGAACACGACGTGCGTCGGCGCCAGCCTGACGGGCGGGGACTCCGGCAAGATCTTCGCGAGCTCACGGCGGACGGAGCGGCCGAACGCGCCCGAGCCCGGGTCCGAGTCGTCCACCACCAGCACGCCACCCAGGCGGATGTACTTGGCCAGGTTACGGCGCTCGGCGCTGCTGAGCGAGCCCACGTCCGTGTCGCCCGCCCAAATCGCGAACGGCTCCGTGCACAGCTCGGGGCGGTCCAGCGCGACCTCCTTCGAGATCAAGCGACCCGGCGCGCTGGTGCGGTTGACGAGCTCCATGGACCAGGCTGACGCTGCCGTGTTACGCGGCGCCGACAAGCGCTTGCCGCCGGCCACGATCAGCCGCGGGTTGAAGGCACCGATGTCGCCGAATGCGGACGCTTCGCGGCTGGCTGCCAGCGCAGCCAGGCCCGACAGCACGATGCGACGCGAAGGACGAGGGGCAACCACGCGCGTAGCTTTCAATCGAAGTCCAGCACGCGCCAGACCCCGCCTTCGCGCTTGAGCTTGACCACGTGGCCGCTGGGGAGCTCCACCTCGGCGCTGTCGCCGTTGAGCTGGATATCGAGCGTCTCCGGATGCTCGAGGCCGGTTACCAACGCGCTGATGTCCGCCTCCACCGCGCTCTGCGAGTCACTGGCCAGCGCGGCCATCAAGGCTGGGTAGCTGCGTCGCGCCAGCGCTCGCCGGAGGCCGGACAGCGCCTCGCTCGGTGTGCGCGGCCGCGACGGCAGCAGGCTGGCCGCGTCGACCAAGAAGCGACCGTCCTCCAAGACGAGTGTGGCGCTCTCGCCATCGGCGAAGCGCGTCTCCGCGCTGGCCTCCACCCGGGCGTCTTCTCCCTGCACGGCACGGGCGGTGCGGGTGATCTCGCTTCGAGACTCCTGCACCAGCTGTTTGGTACCGGCCAGGCCGAGCGCCCGTTGACCCTCCGGCGTCAGCAGCGCGTACACCGCGTCAGCATCACCTCGGAGCGCCGCGCTTGCATAAGCACGGGCTGTAACTTTCGGATCTGGCACGCGCTGGCTGGCGCAGCCGGCGAGACCGAGGGCCGCCAGGATCAGGCACCAGAGGCGGGGAGCGAGGGGCGTGCGAAACAAGGGCACCGAGGGGCTAGCACGGCACGGTGGGGGTTGCCGACATCGGCCGCGAGGACAGTGCTAGCGAAAGCCATGCCTCTTGGCTACCTTTTCAGCCCGATGAAGGCCTGGCTCGGCATGGCTTGTGTGCTCTCCGCCTGTGGCGGGCCACCAGCGCGTGCACCCAACCCCACTCGCCCCCTGGACGAACGGCGCGCCATCGAGCTCATCATCCAGGCATTTCGCGAAGAGAAGGATCGCCCCGTGCCTGGCGACACCGTAGCGCTGACGGAGAGCAAACAGATCCGCGTGGACGTCGCGGCGGCGGAGCGAAAGTACGGCGTGGCTTACGTAACGGCGGCGGAGCGGCTCGAGCTAGGCTCGGCGCTCCCGGAGAAAGATCCCTCGATGGGCGACGCCCTGCAGCTGGTATCCGGCCTGGGGGAGGACGGCGACGCCCGAGTCCTGGTCCTGCGCGACAGCGACTACCAGTACGACGACCACGTGGGGGAGGAGCGCGAGCTACCCTCAGTTACCGCTGAGCTGAAGCTCAAGCGAGACGTGCACGATTTTCTGGTGCGTGCCCACGCGGAGAAATGGCCATGACCACCACCATGAGCGCCGCCGAGCAAAGCGCCCGCCGTTTCCTCGCCATCGCGGGGACCCTCGGCGTCATCGGCATCGCCTTCAACCTGGACGGCGACGGCACCCTGCCCAAGCTCCTGGCTGCTGCCGGCATCATCACCCTGATCTGGAGCATCCACCGCTACGGCCGCCTGGGCGCCGATGCCCCCCTCGTCTTCGAAGCCGAAGCTCCGCGCAAGAAAAAGAAAAAGAAGCGCAAACCCGTCCCCACCGAATCCGAATCCAACGACGGCATGTAACTCACGCAGCGCGGCGGGGCTCGCGCGCAGCGCGGCGCTCCCAAGTTCAACAGCCAACCGGCGAGGCCGGCGCCATGACCGGTTCAGGTCGCGAGCTTCGCGAGGCGCACCACGCAAGGCGCAAATGAAAGAGTTGCACTTTGCGTGGTGGCTACCCGTTACGTGGGAGGCGAGACCTGATCAGTCGTAGTACTCATTGCCCAAGTGCGTGATCAGCTCTTCGCCCATCATCCAGCGGAGCGTGTTCTTCAGCTTCATCGACTGGATGAAGATGTCGTGCTCCGGGTACAGGCCCTCCGCCGTTTGCGGGCTCTTGAAGTAGAAGCTGAGCCACTCTTGCACGCCGCGGAAGCCGGCGCGCTTGGCTAGATCGCTGAACAGCGCCAGGTCGAGCACGAGCGGCGCGGCCAAGATCGAGTCTCGGCACAAGAAGTCCACCTTGATCTGCATCGGGTAGTTGAGCCACCCGAAGATGTCGATGTTGTCCCAGCCCTCCTTCGCGTCGCCGCGGGGCGGGTAATAGTTGATGCGGACCTTGTGGTAGATGTCCGAGTAGAGGTCGGGGTAAAGCTCCGGCTGGAGGATCTGCTCCAGCGCACCCAGCTTGCTGACCTCTTTGGACTTGAAGCTGCCGGGATCATCCAGCACCTCGCCGTCGCGGTTACCGAGGATGTTGGTGGAGAACCAGCCCTTCATGCCGAGCATGCGCGCCTTGAAGCCGGGCGCCAGCAGGGTCTTCATGAACGTTTGACCGGTCTTGAAGTCCTTGCCGCACACGGGCGTCTGCGTCTCGCGCGCGAGCTCCAGCATGGCGGGGATGTCCACCGTTAGGTTGGGCGCGCCGTTGGCGTAGGGCACGCCCTCCTTCAGACAGGCCCAGGCGTAGAGC
>JAEYOT010000177.1 GCA_023411445.1 Pseudomonadota bacterium | reverse complement strand
GCGACGGCCGGCGGCACCGGCCCAGCGCCGGCCGGCGGCGTATCCCGCAGGCCGAGCAGCGCGTCCACCTTCAGGCCTGCGCGCCGGCGAGCTCCGCTCGTCTCACGCACGACGACCACGCGCGGATCCGTGGCCGCCTCGCGCGCGGGGTTCTCCCCTTCGAGCAGGCTGACCAGATCCACGATCGGCAGCACCTCGCCGCGCAGGCTAGTGATCCCGGCCAGCGCGGGCGGCGCGTGGAACACGCGCGTCGGCGTGCGGTAAGCGATCACCTCCTGCACCTCGGCCACCGGGATGCCGTAGGCAGAGCCGGCGACCTCGACACAGATCACGCCGCGGCCCTCCACGCGTCGCTCAGACGAAGCCGGCCTTGCGCGTGGAGCCCTGGGATTCCTCGACCGCGCCGGCGAAGACGTCTTGCAGGGCGAGCACGAACGTCTCCCCCTTCTTCGTGCGCGCGTAGACCAGGCCCGCCTCCTGCCGCACCGCCTCGATCCGCTGCACGCTCAGCGAGGCGTTGCCGGACGAGATGTAGAGGGTGAGCAGCCGGCCCTCCGGAGGCGCCAGGTAGCCCTGCTCGTCCTTCTTGGCTCCCGAAGCTTCCATCAGCGCGGCCCAGTGTTCTTGCGTCATCCTCGCGGCTCCTCTCGCCCGGAGTTATGCGGAGCCTACCCGCCGGACGTCAAGCGCCATGGCAAATCGCCCAGAACCGCGAACGCGCGGCCCTTGGTCTGCTAGTCTGCCGCGCGATGCCGGAGCCCCAAATCCTGGTAGAAAGCCTGGAGAAGCGCTTTGGCGAGACCGTGGTGCTCACCGACGTGAACATGCGCGTCGAAAAGAGCGAGGTCGCGGTCATCATCGGCGGCTCCGGCGCCGGCAAGACCACGCTGCTCCGCGTGCTGATCGGCCTGGAGCGGCCGACCAGCGGCAAAGTAGTGGTCGGCGGCGTGGACATCGCGTCGCTGAGCGAGCGCGAGCTGAACCGCGCGCGCCGCAAGTTCGGCATGGTCTTTCAATACTCCGCGCTGCTCGATTCGATGAACGTGTTCGACAACGTCGCGTTCCCGCTGCGCGAGCACAGCAAGCTGTCGAGCAAGGAGATCCGGGAGAAGGTGCTGGACAAGCTCAAGGTGCTGGGGCTGGAGGGCACCCATGAGCGCTTCCCCAGCCAATTGTCCGGTGGCATGCGCAAGCGCGTCGGCCTCGCGCGCGCGCTGATGCTCGAGCCCGAAGTCTTGATGTACGACGAGCCGACGAGCGGCCTGGATCCGATCACCAGCCGCATGGTGGATGACATGATCTTGGAGACCCGAGAGCGCTTCGGCGTCACCAGCGTCGTTATCTCGCACGACATGGCGGGCGCGCTGCAGATCGCGGATCGGATTTTCGTCCTATCGAAGGGAAAAATGGCGGCTTCCGGCACGCCGCGCGAGCTCTCGGAGGGTGACAACGAGGTCGTGCGCGAGTTTCTCACGTCCAGCGGCATCGCGACCGATCGCCTGCTGGCCGAGCACGATCGCAGGCTGGCGCAGCAGGGCTCGGCTGAGTCGACTGCTCAGTCACCGAGTCCTGGCGATAGTTGACCGACTGATTGCAGCATGGTGTAGGCTGCCGCGCGTGACGGGCAGAACCATCCTGGTAACGGGTGCGGCCGGCTTCATCGGCAGCCACACCGCGGTAGCGCTGCTAGAGCGCGGTGATCGAGTCGTCGGTCTGGACAACCTCAACGACTACTACGATCCAGCGCGCAAGCGACAGAACCTGGAAGAAATCGGCCAGACGCCGGGCGCCGCCGAGCGCTTCACGTTCGTCCAGGGTGACGTCCGTGATCGCGAAGGGATGCGAGCGCTGTTCGCGCAGCACGGCTTCACCGCCGTCGCGCACCTCGCTGCCATGGCCGGCGTGCGCGTGTCGGTGGAAGATCCCTGGCTTTACTGCGACACCAACCTGACTGGCACGCTCAACTTGCTGGACGCCGCCAGCCAGCACGGCAAGCCCAACTTCGTCTTGGCGTCCACGTCCTCCGCCTACGGCAACACCAAGCAAGTGCCGTTCGTGGAGACGGACTCAGCGGATCGCCCGCTGGCCCCTTACCCCGCCAGCAAGCGTGCCGCGGAGCTGCTCGGGCATTCCTACCACCACATCCAGGGGCTGGATTTCACGGCCCTGCGCTTCTTCACCGTGTACGGCCCGCGCGGCCGCCCGGACATGCTGGCTTATAAGCTGCTGGACGCCATGCGCTCGGGCCAGCCGATGCCGCTCTACAACGGCGGGCAGATGCACCGTGACTGGACGTTCGTGTCCGACATCGTGCAGGGCGTCGTCGCGGCGACGGATCGGCGGCTCGGCTACGAGATCATCAACATCGGCCGCGGCGAGCCTGTGCTGCTCGCGGACTTCGTGAAGGCCATCGAGGAGCTCGCTGGCGGGCGCGCGCCCGTGAGCTCAGAGCCGATGATGCGAGCGGACGTGAGCTACACCTACGCGGACATCAGCAAGGCACGCAAGCTGCTTGATTACGCGCCCCAGGTGAGCGTGGCCGACGGCGTGCGCCAGTTCTACGACTGGTACCGCCAAGCGGTCGGCAAGCCCGTGCGCTGAGGCTAGCTCTGCGCGCGGGCCGCGGCGGCCAGCTCGTCCATACGCACGCAGCGGTAGCCCTTCGCCCGCAGCACGCCCACCGCGGCGTCGATGGCCTCGAGCTTGCGGACCCACGGGATCTTCAGATCCCGCTGCTGCTTGGCCAAGTCCTCGAGCCCATCGTTCTGGTCGAGCGCATCGATGCCGTGCAGCTCCAGGTTCACGAAGCGCTCGCCCAGCACGCCGCGCGCCAGCACGCGCGCCCCCATCGGGCCCGCCATCGTCAAAGCCGTGCCGATGAACGGCAGCCGAGCGCGCCGCGTCACCTGAATCGGGATCTCCCAAATGCCAGTGCCCCGAAACCAGTAGGGTCGCCCCACGCGGTATGGCACCGTGGGCGCGCGCAGCACCTCTGGCACGTCCGCGATGGCCTTGGACTGCTTGCCGCGCGCCTGCATGCCCGCGAGCGCACCCACCTTCAGCGCGTAGTACGAGGGACACGGAAACACCGAAGAGTCGTACGCGAACCCCGACTCGCGCAACAGATCCAGCAGCGGGTCAGTGACCACGTAGCCCGGCGCACGAAACCCAGTCACCTTCACGCCCCCCGCGCGCTCCACCGCGCTCCTGCCCTGCTCCACCTCCCGTCGCATCTCCGGAAACGAGCGGCGCGTCAGGTCGTAGTGGTGCGAGTAGCTGTGACAGCCCAGCTCGTCACCGCCCGCCGCCAGTCGCCGCACGACTGCGCTATTTTCCGTACTATCCGCCACGTCCCGCCCCACCACGAACCAGGTGAGCGGGATGCCGCGCTGCTTGGCCCAATCGCTCAAGCGCGGTACGGCGCGGCAGTAGATGAGGTTATCGTCCTCTGCGGCCGAGACGGCGTACAAGGCCCGGTACAGCCTGACGGAGTCTAGATCGACCGAGACCGACAGCCGCAACGCTACTAACCCGCCAGGAGCGTTCGCACCGCGTCCACCACGCGCGCCGCCTCCGAGTCAGTCAGCTTGGGCGAGAGAGGCAGGGACACGGTGCGCGCACCGATGTACGCGGCGTTGGGATACTGCGCCTCGCGGTAGCCGAAGCGCTCCTTGTAGTAGGCGTGAGTGTGAAGAGCCCGGTAGTGCACTCCCGTGCCGATGCCGAGCGCGTGCATGCGCGCCATGAGCTCGTCTCGCCTGAGTGGCGCCTCGTCTCGCAAAATGAGCGTGTAGAGATGGCGGGCGTGCACCGTGCCTGGCTCGGGTTTGGCGGGCAGATCGACCGGCAAGCTGGCGAACGCCTCGTCGTACAACTTCCAAATAGCTTGGCGCCGGTCGAGCCAGGAACCGAGCTTGGGCAGCTGCGTCAAGCCCAGGCTCGCTGCCAAGTCCGTCATGTTGTACTTGAAGCCCGGAAACACCACGTCGTAGTGCTTGTAACCCTTGTCGGAGAAGCGACTCCAAGCGTCCGCGGACAGGCCATGCAGCGCGTACGTTTGCACGCGGCGTGCGAGCTCCGCGTCGTTCGTCGTCACCATGCCGCCTTCCCCGGTCGTCATGTTCTTGGTGACGTAGAAGCTGAAGCAGGTCACGTCCGCGACGCTGCCAATCTTGCGACCGTGATAGACGGCCTCGATGGCGTGCGCGGCGTCCTCGATCAGGAGCAGCTTGTGCTTCTTGGCGATCGAGCTGAGCGCGTCCAGATCTACGGGGCGACCCGCGAAATGCACCGCCAAAATCGCCTTGGTGCGCGGCGTGATCGCGGCTTCGACCGCCGCAGGATCGATGTTCATCGTGTCGCGCTGACAATCCGCGAACACCGGCGTCGCGCCGGTGTGGAGCACCGCGTTCGCCGTGGCGCAGAACGTCATCGGAGTCGTGATGACCTCGTCACCTGCGCCCACGCCAGCCGAAACCATCGCAAGATGAAGTGCGGCCGTGCATGACGCCGTTGCGATCGCGTGACGAGCCTCCGTGTAGCGAGCAAACGCCGCCTCCAACTCGTGCACCCGCGGACCAGTGC
>JAEYOT010000424.1 GCA_023411445.1 Pseudomonadota bacterium | reverse complement strand
TAGCGCGGCGGCCTGCCCCGCACGGCCGGCGCCCACCGGCGTTGCTTCAGATGGCGTAGTCGTCGACGAAAACCTTCGCGCTCGTGACGTCGACCATCACGCGATCGCCGAGCTGGATGCCCAAAGTATCCAGCTCCAGCTTGGACACCTGCACGCTCATGGCGTCGCCGCTCGGGAGCGTCACGGTCAGCTTTACGTTGCCGCCGATGCGCGCCAAGCGATCCACGGTGCCCAGCTCCAGATCGCCGTCACTGGCGGATGGCTTGGCCAGCCGCACGTCGTGCGGGCGGACGAAGGCGCGCACCTCCGTCCCGTCCAGCGCGCCTTGAGGCGCGGCCACGCCGCGCGAGCCGATCTCGGCGCGGCCGCCCTGCACGCGCGTGCGCAGCACGTTGGCGCCGCCGAGGAACGACGCCACGAACGGGTTCTCCGGGTGATCGTACAGCTCGTGCGGCGAGCCTGCTTGCGCGACCTGACCGTGATTGAGCAGCACGACGTGCTGCGAGAGCTCCAGCGCCTCTTCTTGGTCGTGCGTGACGAGCAGCGTGGTCACGCCCGTCTTCTCGTGGAACTCCACCAGCCACTCGCGCAGCTCCACCCGCACCTGCGCGTCCAGCGCGCCGAAGGGCTCGTCCAGCAGCAGTACCTTGGGCTGCGTGGCGAGCGCGCGCGCCAGAGCAATACGTTGGCGCTGGCCTCCGGACAGCTGCGAAGGGAAGCGGCTCTCGTAGCCTTCCAGCTGGATTAGCGCGAGCAGCTCCTTCACGCGCGCGTCGATGGCCTGCTTGTCCGCCTTGCGGATCTCCATGCCGAAGGCGATGTTGTCGCGCACCGTCATGTGACGGAACAGCGCGTAGCTCTGGAACACGAAGCCGACCTCACGGCGCTTCACCGGCACGCGCGTCACGTCCTTGCCTTCGATCGCGATGCTGCCCGAGTCCGGCTCTTCCAGCCCGGCGATCAGCCGCAAGATGGTGGACTTGCCGGAGCCAGAGGGACCGAGCAAGCTCGTTACCTTGCCCTCGGGCGCGACGAACGAAACTCCGCCGACCGCTGCGACGTCCTCACCGGAGTTGAAGGTCTTGACCAGGTTTTTGACTTCGACGCTCATGCTCGGCTTTCGTTGGGGCGCGCGTCCAGCGCGGAGTGACGGCGCAGAGATGCCGGCGGAAGCGAGCGACGCTCGGCCTCCGCCCGACGCGCCAGGCGCCGCGCCTTGAGCACCGAATTGAGCTCGATGGCCTTCTTGACCAGCAGCGTGACGATCGCCAGCGACGCCAGCAAGGCCGCCGCCGCGAAGGCGCCGACGAAGTTGTACTCGTTGTACAGGATCTCTACGTGCAGCGGCAGCGTGTTGGTCTGCCCGCGAATGTGGCCGGACACGACGGACACGGCGCCGAACTCGCCCATGGCGCGGGCGTTGCACAAGATGACGCCGTAGATCGCGCCCCAGCGAATCTTGGGCAACGTGATGCGGGTCAGGATCTGAAAGCCGCTCGCGCCCATCGTGAGCGCGGCCTCTTCTTCATCGCTGCCTTGCGCTTGCATCACCGCCAGCACCTCGCGCGCCACCAGCGGGAAGGTGACGAAGGTGGTGGCGATCACGATGCCCGGCACCGCGAAGATGATCTTGATGTCGTGCTCGGACAAGTATGGGCCGAGCAGGCCCTGCGCGCCGAACAGCAGCACGAAGATCAAGCCCGAGATCACCGGCGACACGCTGAAGGGCAGGTCGATCAGCGTGATGAGCGCGCTCTTGCCCCAGAAGTCGTAGCGCGAGACGAGCCAGGCCGCCGAGATGCCGAACACCGCGTTGAGCGGCACGGCGATGCTGGCGGTCAAGAGCGTGAGCTGAATGGCAGAGAGCGTCTCCGGCTCCGCCAGCGCGGCCAGGAACGGCCCAACGCCTTTAGAGAACGCCGCGGCGAACACGACGGAAAGTGGGAGCAGCAGCGCGACGCCCAGGAACGTCGCCGCCACTCCGATCAAGACCCAGCGCACGAGCGGGCTCTCGTCCGAGACGTGGCTGCGGCGCTTGCCGGAGCCGTGACCGACGTGACTCGTGACGACGCCGCTCATGCTTCCGCCCTCCGCGCCCAGCGCTGGAGCAGGTTGATCCCCAAGAGGAGCAGGAAGGAGGCGCCCAGCATCACGGTCGCGATCGCGGTAGCGCCAGCGTAGTCGTATTGCTCCAGCTTGGTGACGATGAGCAGCGGGGCGATCTCCGTCTGCATCGGCATGTTGCCGGAGATGAAGACGACCGAGCCGTATTCACCCAGCGCGCGCGCGAAGGCCAGCGCGAAGCCGGTGAGAATGGCAGGGAACAAGCTCGGCAAGATCACGCGCCAGAAGGTGTGCAGGCGACCGGCGCCCAGCACCGCCGCGGCCTCCTCCACGTCCGTATCCAGCTCTTCCAAGACGGGCTGCACCGTGCGCACCACGAACGGGATGCCGATGAAGGTGAGGGCGACCGTGATGCCGAGCTCCGTGAAGGCCACCTTCACGCCCAGGTCCATCAGCTTGCTGCCGACGAAGGCGTTCTCGCTGTAGACGGCGGTGAGCGCGATGCCGGCGACGGCGGTGGGCAGCGCGAAGGGCAGATCCACCAGCGCGTCCAGCAGGCTCTTGCCCGGGAACGTGTAGCGAGCCAGCACCCACGCCACCACCACGCCGAAGACCGCGTTGATCGCGGCTCCGGCGAAGGCGGTCGTGAAGCTGAGCCGGTAGGCCGCGAGCGCCCGCTCGTCCGTCACCGCGGCGACGAAGCCGCTCAGGCCCTGGGTGCTGGCCTTGAACACCATGGCCAAGAGCGGCAAGAGCACGAGCAGGCTCACGTAAAAGACCGTGTAGCCCAGCGTGAGGTTGAAACCGGGCAGGACGCCGCGCCGACGGAGCTTCATCACTTGCTCGGCTTGTAGATCTTGTCGAACAAGCCGCCGTCGTTGAAATGCTTGGGCTGGGCCTGCTTCCAACCGCCGAACAGCTCGTCGACCGTGAATAGCTGGACGTCCGGGAACGTGGCCTTGTGCTTGGCCAGCACCTCGGCGTTACGCGGACGGTAGTAGTGCTTGGCGGCGATTTCCTGGCCGACCGGGCTGTACAGCTCCTTCAGGTAGGCCTCGGCCACGGCGCGCGTGCCGTGCTTGTCCACGACCTTGTCCACGACCGTGACGGGCGGCTCCGTGAGGATGCTCCAGGACGGCACCACGATCTCGAACTTGCCCTTACCCAGCTCCTTGACGCTGAGGATGGCCTCGTTCTCCCAGGTGACCAGCACGTCGCCGATGCCGCGCTCCACGAAGGTGGTGGTCGAGCCGCGCGCGCCAGAGTCCAGCACCGGCACGTTCTTGTAGATCTTCTCGACCAGGGCTTGAGCCTTGGTGTCGTCGCCGCCCGGCTGCTTGAGCGCGTAGCCCCACGCCGCCAGGTAGTTCCAACGCGCGCCGCCGGACGTCTTCGGGTTCGGCGTGATGACCTTGACGCCGTCGCGCGCGAGATCATCCCAATCCTTGATCTGCTTGGGGTTGCCCTGCCGCACCACGAACACGATCGTGGACGTGTAAGGCGAGCTGTTCTGCTCGAGCCGTGACTGCCAGTTCTCGGGGATGAGCTTGGCCTTCTCGTGCAGCTGATTCACGTCGTACGCGACAGCCAGCGTGACCACGTCCGCCTCCAGGCCGTCGATCACCGCGCGGGCCTGCTTGCCGCCGCCGCCGTGGGACTGGTTGACCTTCACCTTCTGCTGGTGCTCGCTCTCCCACTTCTTGGCGAAATGCGCGTTGAAATCGCTGTAGAGCTCGCGCGTGGGGTCGTAAGACACGTTGAGGAGCGTCACCTCGGGCTTTTCGCCCGACGCCGCCGCGCTGGTCGACTCGGTCTTCGCGTCCGTCTTGCCGCAGGCGGTCGCGCACAGGGCCAGGCTTAGGGCGAGCAGCGTGCGACGAACGAAACCGGGCTGATGCATGCGAAGAGTCATAGATTCGAGGCTTCCAGTTGCGGGGTCATGAGGTCGGCCAAGGTCATGCTCTGCAGGACTCGCTGCGAGGCGATGCCCATCTGGTTGAGCACGAGCTGGGCTGCACAGGGGCCTTTGCCAGGGCACTCCGCGCAGCGCTGCGGACTGACCGGATCCAGGCACGCAAACTGCGAAGCGTGCCCGTCCACGATGTCGATCACCTGCGCGATCGTGAGCTGCTCCGGGTCACGTCGGAGCGAGTAGCCGCCGCCGCGACCGCGCTTGACTTGCAGGACGCCGTGCCGCGCCAGCTCGCGCAAGATGGCTTCCAAGAAGCGCTGGGGGATGCCCTCGTCCTCGGCGATGCGCGAGGTGAGCGTGAGCGCCCCCTCGTGCTGGGCGAGGTGCTTGAGCGCCCGAAGCGCGTAGGTGGTCTTGCGCGTGATGATCACTCTATCTAGCCGATAGGGAATATTCGCTGGCTAGGTGCTCTGTCAAGCGCGGGTTCTCAATATTGCGAAATTGTTGCTTAAATTCCTTGAGCGCTTGCCTCCGCTCTCCTGAGAGGCACTCGACTGAGCCTCAGGGCTCCACTTCGAAGCGGCGGATGGCCCAAGACTGGCCGCCGCGCGAGTCGCGGATCACCATCCACACCGTGGCCGGGCCAGGCTCGCTGCCCAAGACGAGCACGTTGTCGCTGTGGCTCGCGGCCCCCGCCTGCTCCTCCGCGAGGCCGGTCTGCTCGTCGCGGAAGCGGCCGCGCGAGGTGTACCAAGCCACCGTGATGCCTTCGCGGCGCGACTCCACGCGACCGTTCTCGCGATTGAACCAGACGTAGGGCTCAGCGCCCGTGCAGCCGCGCGGCTCGGCGCCGCAGTCCTCGGCGCAGCTGCTCGCGTCCTCCTGCGCGGTGCACAGCCCGTCGCCGCACTTGGATTTCGTGCTGCACTCATCCCAGCTCACCCGTACCGTGAGCTGCTCGCCAGCGCGCACGCGCAGGGGCTCTGCGTCCTCGGCAAGCTCCGTTTCCCCGACGGTAACTTGCGAGATTCTCGGGTTCTCGTTGACACGGTAGCGGTTGCGGTACTCGCGCACGTCGTCGCGATCCACGTTGACCAGGTCGCAGTCGATGCGGACAGCGCCGAGCGACGGAGCGCCGCCCAAGCGGGCGATGAAGGGCTGGTAGAAGCCGCCGGTGATGTCCGGATCGACGGGACGCCCCGCGCTCTTACCGTCCTTGCCGACAGGGCGCAGCGGTCCGAACAGCTTGCACACGTCCTTGTCCAGCGTGGCCGTCACCGTGTCGCCCGAGCCGAGCGCGACCGCGTCAGTGCCGTCGGCGTTGGGGTCGAGGCACGCCGGGCTCACGGGGCCGAGCTCCGTCAGGGGCTTGCGGGCCTGGCACATGGTCCAGTCCAGCCGCGGCGCATCCGCCCCTTCCGGCACGGCGATCAGCGCCTGAAGCGTGACCTGCTTGCCTGCCTGAGCTTCGGCGGGCGTCGACGCGACGGCCAGTAGGCGCGGCTCGGTCAAGCGGGTGAGATCGGTGTCGACTTCGGGGACGCAGCTCGCGGTCAGCGCGAGCAGCAGCGGTGCGAGGCAAAGTTTCTTCATGTCACAGCTCCCACTTGGCGCCGACCACCGGCAAGATCGGGAGACCCCGAATGTTGCGACGCTGGGAGTAGTCCTGGCTGTAAACGAGCTCTTCGGTGTTGTGGCGATCGGTGACGTTCTGGACGTCGGCGTACAGCTCCAGCTTGGTGCCGGCGAACTTGAAGCTCTTGGAGAGCCGCACGTCCAGCTGGGCAAAGTCCGGGATTCGGATGGAGTTTTTCTTGCCGAGCACGGGCTCGTACAAGTTGCGTCGGGTGTCGAGGTACGCGCCTACCACCGGCGTGCGCGGGTAACCGGTGGCGTAGCGGAAGCGCACGCCAAGGTCGAAGCCCAGGCCCAGCTCGTAGGAGGCGAGCGCGGTCAGCACGTGCGTCTGGTCGAAGTCGAACAGGCGCCACTCGGAGTCGGGGCCGTCGCGCCGCTCCGCCCGCATCAGCGTGTAGGCGACCCAGCCGAAGAAGCCGTGGTCGAGATCGCGGCGGAGCAAGAACTGCGCGCCGAATGCGCGGCCTTCGCCAACGCCGATCAGCGTCTCGCCGAGCAGGGGAGATGCGGACGGGTTGCGCACGGCGAGCCCCTCCGAGCGCGAGTAAAACGCCGTCGTTTCGGCGACCAGCTTGCTCACGATCGTGACTTGGTTGCTGGCGATGTAGTGCGTGGCGTCGGCGACCTCCAGCAGCGGGTTACCGAAGACGGGCGACTGATCCTCGGTCTGCGGAGGCTGGAAGTAGCGGCCCCAGGCCAGCTTGAAGCTGGCGCGCTCGCTCGGCGCGTAGCGCAGCTGGACGCGTGGCTGCAGCGATAGATCCGACGTGTACGCGCCGGTCGGAGGCAGCTCGCCCTCTTCCGGTGAGCGGCGGTTGACCGAGACGAAGAAGGGCTCCACGCGCAGGCCGGGCACGACGTGCACCTGCCCGCCGAGCAGCGCGAGGTCGCCCTCCACATAGGGCGCGGCGCTGCCATGGATGGTCTTCCACGTGCTGCCGTTGATCTCGCTCGAGGGTGGCTGACCGAAGGTGCGCGCGTCGCCTTCGCGTGGCGGGGTGCTCACCGAGCCCGCCCGCACGGCAGTGGCGCTGGAAGCTTCGAAATCCAAGCCCACGCTGCCGGTCAGGGCCTCGGAGACGCGGTGCAGGTGGCTGAGCCTGAGGCCATAGTGCCTGGACTTGACCGATAGCTCGGTTGGCGTGCCGCCGAACTCGGCCACTAGGCTGCTGCGATCGCGGCCAAACCAGGGGGTGACGCGCGTCTCGCTGCCATCCGCCTCGGTGCTGACGTAGCGCAGGTAAACGCGTTCGAATTTGAGCGTCTTGGTCTCTTGCTTGCGTTCGGCCGGATCCACGGAGCCCACGGTGCGCTCCACGCGATCGGACGAGAGCAAGCCGCCCAGCTCCACGTAGCTGCGCTCGCTCAGGCTGCGGCGCAGCTTGGCTTGCCCATCGTAGTAGCGGGGGATGGGGAAGTATTCGCCGACGTCGCGGTCGGTCGCTACGTCTAGCGTCTCGCTCAAGTGGCTACGCCGTCCGGCGGCCGCGAACGTCCATTTGTCCGTGACCTTGCCGCTGGCAGACGCGGAGGCGTCCAGCAAGTCCAACTGTAGCGCGGCGTGGCGCGCCTTGGGATCCGGATCGCGCGTGGCAACCGTGATCAGGCCGCCCAGCCCGCGACCGTAGGTCGAGCCGTAGCCGCCGGGCAGCAGCTCCACGCTCTGCACCAGATCCGTATGCACTACGGAGCGCAGGCCGCCGAAGTGGTAGAGCAGCGGCACGCGCACGTCGTCCACGTACACGCGCGTGTCCTCCGGTGAAGCGCCCCAGACCACCACCTGACCGGAGCCGGCGCTGGCGCGCGCCACGCCCGGCATGTTCTCGACGATCTTGAGCACGTCGCCCTGGGTACCGGCCCCGCGACGAGCCTGATCGGCGTCGACCTTCACCGCCACGACTTGCTTGGTCAAGGTCGGCAGCACGATCACGATCTCGAGATCGTCCGCGTCCTCGTCACCTTCGGCGGGCGCCTCGGTCGGAGCGAGATCGACCTCGTAGCTGGCTTGCAGCCGCTCGCCGGCCACGACGGTCTCTTGCGTCTGTAGTGCCCTCAGGTCGCTGCGCGAGAGCGTGACCCTGAGCGCGCCCGGCTCGAGCTCCGGGAAGCTGAACTTGCCCTCCTCGTCCGTTTCCGTGAAGAGGCCGTTGTCGAGCTCGATGCGCACGCCGGCCATCGGCTCGCCGCTGCCGCGCGCGCGCACCACGCCCTCCAGAAAGCCGGTGGTGGGCTCGGCTTCTTTCAGCACGAACTCGTAGCGATACTGGATGCGGATCGGCGCGGGCTTGTTGTCGAGCTCCGCGGGCTCGAAGCGAAACTGCTTCACGGCCTCCACCGCGGCCTGATCGAACGCCGCGCCCGCCGACTGCAGCACCACGGCTTGGTCC
>JAEYOT010000422.1 GCA_023411445.1 Pseudomonadota bacterium | reverse complement strand
CTCTTGGCACGCGAGCTGGCCGTACCGCCGCTTTCGCCGACGCCGGCCGAGCTGTCGTCACTTTGGCCGAGCGCGATGGATCCTCACGGCCTGTGGTCGGCCGCGCCGGACAGCCCGCTCGAAGCAGCGCTGATTGAAGCGGCGCCGGACATGCTGCGAGAGTTGCAAGAGCCGCTCCGGCCCTGCGCCGCCGCGGAGCGCGTGGCCGAGGTGTGGCAGCGCTGGCTCGAGGAGCTGCGGCCCATCTACGAGGTGGCGTTCGAGGCGGAGCGCCGCCGGCCGCCGCGCTCGGCGTTCGACGTGTACCAACTCGCCGCCGAGCCCATCTTCGAGGATGACCCGGTGACGCGGCCTGGCCGTGAGCTCGCCAGCGAGTTAGGGCGGCGAGCGGGCGCGTTTGCGGCGCGCTTCGGGGGCGAAGAGCGGCTACTGGAAGCGGCGCGCTCACGGCTCTTTCCGAGCGACGCCCGCGAGCTCAGCGAGATGGCGGTGCTGGCCGCGCTGCGCACTTTCGTGCCGCTCGTGGATCCGCACTCAGCCTTCGCGCCGCTGGACGAAGAGTGGTCGCTCTACGCTGGCGACGCCACGCTCGACGCCGGCTCGCCGCTGTGGGCGGACGCGACGCGGACCCCGCTCGGCGCGCGTGTAGTGTCCGAGCCGGCGCCGCCGCTGCTGCTCGACGACCTAGTCTTGGCCATCAACGGGCTTTCGCTCGCGTCTGCCAGCGTGGATCAGATCGAGCAAGCCGCGCGCACGAGCGACGCCTCCGGCGCCGTGTCGCTGCGCGTGCTCCGGCGCGACGAGCCCGAGATCTTGTCGCTCAGCTGGCGCGTGGAGCCGCCCGCCCTGGCCGCGGAGGGCTTGGCGGTGGAGCGGATCCGCTACGGCGAGCAGGCGGTGCTGCGCGTGGTGATCCCAGACGTGGAGGACGACTTGGGAGAGCAGCTGGGACGCACGCTGCGCCGCGAGCGTGAGGGCGCCGGCGCGGTGCTGCTGGATCTACGGGGCAACGGCGGTGGCTCGCTGGACGCCGCGGTGGAGGCGCTCGGCTCGCTGCTGCCGGACGTGCCGCTGTTCCCGCTGATCCACCGTGGAGTGGTCACGGAGGTGCTGCGCGCGCCCAGCAGCGCCGAGCCGTACCGCGGCCCCGTCGCAGCCTTGGTCGACGGGGACACGGCCAGCGCAGCTGAGATGCTGGCCGGTGCGCTGCAGGCCTACCGGCGCGGCCTGGTCATCGGCGCGCGTACGTTCGGCAAGGGCTGCGTGCAGGAGTACTTTGGCGACGTGGTGCCGTCTGGGGTGCTGCGCATGACCACGCTGCAGTTCGCGCTGCCGGACGGGCGAGCCTTGCAGCAGATTGGGCTCACGCCGGAGCTCAGCCTCCCGCTACCTCCGGCGCTCGAGCGCGAAGCGCATTTGGTTCGTCAGCCGATCAGCTTTCCCGGACCGGATGTGCGACAACGAAGCGTGGCGCCCGGACCGGCCTGGCCGCGAGCAAGCGAGGCCGCCGGACCTTGCCAAGATCCGGTGGTGTGTCGCGCCATCGCGCGGCTGGCGAGCGGCGAGCCCGGACCCCGCGCGGCCAAGATTCGTGCAGGCACGCGGTAATCTACCGCAAATCGTTACCAAACCTGCCGTGGCGCTGCGTTTTTGGTATACGGCGGGTTCTCGGCCGAGCATTCGAAATGGTTCCCGCAAGTCCAAAAAGGGCCGGAGCGAATCCGCGCGATGGCGATGACGACGCGGACGAGTTGCTCGGCGAGCCCGCCAGCGCGGAAGATCACGAGCTGGAGGAGTTCCGCTACCAGGTCGAGGACATGGACGACGAGGACGACCCGTCCGACCCCGGCTCCGATCGACCGGATGATGGTCGCCCTCGCCCGACGGTTTACGCCTTGGAGCTGGACGAGGAGCGCATCGATCAGGACGCAGCGAAGGTGGTCAAGCGCCTGGTGCGCCACGGCTACGAGGCGTACCTGGTCGGCGGCTGCGTGCGCGATCTGCTGCTCGGCCGCCGCCCGAAGGACTTCGACGTGTGCACCAACGCGCGCCCCGACGACGTGCGGCGACTGTTCCGCAACTCGCGCGTGATCGGCCGCCGCTTCCGGCTGGTGCACGTCCTGTTCGGTGGCGGCAAGGTGATCGAGACGGCGACGTTTCGCCGCGCGCCGGACGAAGACGAAGATCGCGGCGCGGAAGACCTGTTGATCCGCAACGACAACGTCTTCGGTGAAGCACACCAGGACGCTCGTCGGCGTGACTTCACCATCAATGCGCTGTTTTACGATCTGGAGCGCGCGGAGGTGCTCGACTGGGTCGGCGGCATGCCGGACATCGAGCGCCGCGCCGTGCACACCATCGGCAAGCCGCTGGTGCGCTTCCTGGAAGATCCGGTGCGCATCCTGCGCGCCATCAAGTTCAGCGCCAAGCTGGACCTTGGCATCACGCCGGAGACCTACGACGCCATCGTGGAGGCGCGCAAGGCGCTGGCCCGCGCCGCCAAGCCTCGCTTGTTCGAGGAAATCTTGCGGCTGATGCGCGAGGGTGCCGCGCACCGCTCGCTGTTTTTGTGCTGGGAGACCGGCGTGCTGGACGTGCTGCTGCCGGAGCTGTCCACGTTCCTGGCGGACCGCGAAGAAGACGACGATCGCGTGTGGCAGCTGCTGCAGGAGATCGACCGGCGCACGCAAGAGGGCGGCCCGCTGGATGACGTGGTGCTGTGGACGGTGCTGCTGTCCGAGCCGCTGCGCGAGGCGTGCGACGGCGCGCGCGACCGCGTGGAGACGGCGCACGAGTTCCTGGAAGGGGTTGTGGATCGGCTCAACGTGCCGCGCCGCATCGCGGAGTCCATCCGGCGCATCGTGGCGCTGATGCCGCGCCTGGAGTCCGGGCGCGGTGGCCGCTTCTCACGCACGCCGCTGTACCCGGTGGCGATGGAAGTGCTGGACATCTACCGCTGCGCTCTGGGCGATGACGAAGCGGCCCCGTTCGAAGCGGGTGAGAGCTCGAGCAGCGAAGGAGCTGCGCTCGAGCCGAGCGGTGAGCGTCGCCGCCGTCGCCGTCGTCGTCGCCGCTGACTCACGCGGCGCCGGGCGCGGC
>JAEYOT010000003.1 GCA_023411445.1 Pseudomonadota bacterium | reverse complement strand
GTACTCGAGCTTGCGCAGCTTGTTGCCCGCGGCGGCGCCGCTCGTCATGTCGTCACGCTTCACCCACAGCTCGCAGCCCACGAGCTCGTCGAGCTGAGGGTGGTGCAAGACCGGAGTAGGGATGTGGCACAGCTGGACGCGCGGGCGTGTGATCATGACGGGCTGAGCTCGAGCAGAAGCGCGCCCTTCTCCACGGCGGAAGGCGCCGTGACCGCCACGCGTTTCACGGTCCCGGCAAAAGGTGATAAGATCTCGTTTTCCATCTTCATCGCCTCTATTACGGCGAGCGCCTGCCCGGCCGCGACGCGCTCTCCCGCCGCGACGGACACCTGGAGCAGCTTGCCCGCCATCGGGGCGTGCACGGCCCCCGCGCGGCCGGCGGTGCTGGCTGAGCCGGCCGAGGCGCGCACGCGCTGCACCCGCGCCTGCAGCCGCCTGCCGGCGACGTCGACCCACAGCTCCTCGCCACGCTTGGCCTGCACCAGCGGAAGGTCGCCCCACGGCGTGAGCGCGTGCTCGCTGCCGTCGCTCCGCTGCTCGATGTGGATGAGCTGCGCCTGACCGTCCTCGCCCTTCACGACGTAGCCCTTCGGCGTCAGCTCCACGTCGAGCTCGTGCTGTCGTCCGGCAATCTCAACGCGGTACTTCATGACGATCGACTGGATTGGCGGCCGCCGCGCCCTTGCGGCAGCAGCTTCAGGCTATCAGAAAGCCAGCTCTTCATCGCCCGGCTCTCGCGAGCAGACCACGGTGACGCGCGAGGGTGAGTACAGGAACAAGGTCATGGCTCCGGCCAGGATCGTGAACGGATCGGCCTCGACGCGGACCTCGGCCCAGCCGCGCGGGCAGGCACGCGACAGGTCGTAGCGATCGATGCCCGGCACGGTGCCGAACAAGAAGCCCGCGTGCCATTTCTCGTCGAAGCCGGCGGCGGTCCTGCCGGGGGGCTCACCGGAGCGGAGCGTGCTGGAGGCGCAGCCGGCGAGCAGCAGCAGAGGCAGGATCAGCGCGGCTCGAAGCACCTCACCCTCGCTTCCCGCGGCGTATAGACGCCCAGCGACGCGAACGACACGCCCAGCGTCGACCAGCTCGCCCCCACCGAGAGCTCCTGCGCGACGCCCGACGGGCACAAGTCGCGGATATCCACGTCGCCGCCGCCGATGGCTCCAAAGAGATACGTCGGTAGCCACACCTTCTTGACGGAGTGTGCCGGCGCGCAACCCAGCGCGCTCAGGCACAACCAGAGAAGGGAAAGCCTCACGCGCACGGCCGGTCGAGGTTAGCTCAGAACCGGCGTTTCGGGGTGGGCGCAGCAGGGATTGAACCTGCGACTTCGTCCGTGTGAAGGACGCACTCTACCGCTGAGTTATGCGCCCGAAACTTGAAGGCGGACCAGATAGCGCAAGAGCTTACGACCTGCAACGATAGAAATGCACGAAGGCGTAACTCATGCGCTCTGGCCGGCCCTACGAGCAGAATATGTTTACGCCGGCCGGGCCGCGCGGGTATGAAGCGCCCGCTTGGATCCGACGTCCCCGCCAGGTAGCCCCAGCCAGCCGCCGAGTGCGCCCACGCCCGACAGTGGCGGCGCTTCTGGCGAGATTTCGCCGGTCTCGGTCAGCACGGAGGCCCCCGTTACCGAGCGCGAACGCAGCGCACAACCGGCCAGCCCGTCGAGCCCGCCTCTCTCGGCAGCGCGCCGGCGCGACCGCCTGATCGGCCTCTTCATCGTCGCCGCGGCGTTCGCGCTGTGCCTCATCTTGTCCATCTGGGCCAAGGAGCAGTCGCGGCCTGAAACGAGCGAGCCGCCCGGGCCGCCCACGGTCGAGGGCGTGATCGGCTTCCCGAGCGAGGTGGATCCGGTGGCCACGCTGGCCCAGGCGCGTAAGCTCAGCCGTCGCTCCATCCTGCGCGGCATCGTGATGGAAGGCGTGCAGAGCGACGGCACGGTCGACGTGGCTGAAGGGCCCGGCCGCGTGCGCTACTCCTTTCAAAGCCCGGCCGGTCACGGACCGCAGCCGGCGCGCGAGCCGGGCACGCTGCCCAAGCGCTTGACGTGCGGGAAACAGAACGTGCTCTTGCGCAAGGAAGGCCTCGTCGCCGAGCCGGATCTGACGGACTACCCCTGCTCCGGCCTCGCCATCGAGCCGCTGCCTGATCCGCAGTGCAGCGCACGAGACATCTGGCGGCTGGCTCGCAAGCGCCGTGTCCCCAAGGACCGCTTGGCGCACATCGAGTACTACCGCAGCAAGGTGGGCCCGGCCTGGCGCTTCGAGATCAGCGGCACGACGCACGCTTTTAGCGTCTACGGCGACTGCAAACGTGAGCTGTCGGCCGCCGAAGCCTACGGCTCGGTGCCCTGAGCCGTGAGCGAGGGGGCTGCCAAGGCGCGGCCCACCTTGCAGCTGGCTACCGTAACGTCACTCGGTCTCGCTGGCAGCGGGTGCCGGAGCGGTGGCGCCGGCCGCTCGCAACAGCGCGCGCCAGACGTCGTCGGTCGTGCTCGCCATTTCGGTGGAGAACGGGACCACGCGCCGCTCTGCGAGCTTGAGGTTCGCGAGCTTGGGTCGATCCTTGGCGGGTAGCTTGTCGATCTTGGTGGCGATGAGCACCACCTGCGGCGTGGTGCGACTAGCCTTGCCATGCTCCGTTACCAGCTCCACGGCGTCCGCGTCCTCTGGCTGCAGCCCGCGGCGCGAGTCGATCAGCACCGCGGCGGCGCGCAGCGTGGGTCGCTCCAGTAGGTAGCGCTCGATCAGCTCGGCCCACTCTTGGCGCTCACTCTTGGAGCGCGAGGCGTAGCCGTAGCCCGGTAGATCCACCAGCATGAGCGACAGACCGCTCTTGCTGGTGACGTCGAAGAAGTTGATCTGGCGCGTGCAGCCCGGCGTCGAGCTCGTGCGCGCTAGGCCGCGCCGGTTCATCAGTTTATTGAGCAAGCTGCTCTTGCCCACGTTCGAGCGGCCGACCAGCGCGATCTCCAGCTTGGTCGGAGGCGGCAGCTCGTCGGCCCGGCGCGCCGCAAAGGCGAACTCGGCGCTGGTAACGACGAAGGGCGGGGTCTTGACGGCCATCGGAGGCTGCTTGTGGCACGCCTTGCGGCGTCACGCCGCTGGTTTCTTCCGGAGCCGCCGCGCCACGGGCCCGGCGATCAGCAGCAGCTCGTCGCTACGCAGGCCCCAGCTGAGCAGCAAGAAGGTCGCTCCGAACGCGCCGGAGCCAACCAGCCCCGGCCAGGCCCGCCCCCAGCCGCCGCTGCCGCCGGCCACGGCG
>JAEYOT010000001.1 GCA_023411445.1 Pseudomonadota bacterium | reverse complement strand
CCGCTGTTCGGCGTGGCCTGGCTGCTCTTGCAGGTGCTGGTGCCGTTCGTGCTGCTGCCGCGCGTGGACGTGATCAATGAGCGCCACGCTTACCCGGCTGGCGCCGGGCTGTTCCTGGGCATCGCCGCGCTCGGCGCCGCGCGGCTCCGCTCCGCCCGCAGCACCTGGGCGATCGCGGGCGTGGTGGGGTTGGGGCTCGCGACGCTCACCTGGCAGCGCAACCGCGACTACCAAAGCGAGGTCCGGCTGTGGCAGGCCACCGTGCGCGTGGCGCCGGACAACCCCCGCGCCCAGAACAACCTGGGCGTGGCCTACGAACGGGCAGGGCGCTTGCCCGAGGCGCGAGTCGCCTACGCCCGGGCGGTCAAGCTCGAGCCTCGCTACGCGGCCGCGCGCGAAAACCTGCTGCGGGCGAGCCGACCGAAGGCTGGAGCGGCCCCGGCGCCCAGTGCGGCTCCTGGGCCGGTGCGGGCCAACCCTATGCCACAGGAGTGACAGAAACGGCCCATTGGCCTGGGGCAGCATGGCCTTTACCTACACAAGTCGGGGCAAGTCGCCCTGCTCGCATTGACAGGGCTCACGGCCCAGCACTACAACGCGCCCGGGCCCGTGATTTCCGCGATTTGCGCGGTACAACACGGGCCGAAGAGCGAGTCGAAAAAGCGATGCTCGAGCTGTACGCCCCGATGTTCATCATGTTCGCCATCGTCGCGGTGATCTGCACCGTGATGTTCGCTGGCGGGCACTTCGTCGGTCCGAAGAATCCGACGCCCGAGAAGGTCATGCCGTTCGAATGCGGCAACGACACACCGGGTGCTCGCGACGTGAAGATGAACGTGAAGTTCTATCTTACGGCGATCCTGTTCGTGGTCTTCGACGTCGAGGTGGTGTTCATGTACCCCTGGGCGACGCTGTTCAAGGGCCTCGGCTGGTTCGGCTTCCTCAGCATGTTCTCGTTCATCACTGCGCTCGTCGTAGCGCTCGCGTACTGCTGGAAAAAAGGAGCCCTCGAATGGGAGAGCTGAAGGCGACCACGACCTCGATCCTCGAGCCGGGTCAGACGTCTGGTTTCGCGACCACCAAGTTTGAAGCGCTCCTGGCCTGGGCGCAGAAGTACTCGCTGTTCATGAACCCGTTCGTGACCGCGTGCTGCGGCATGGAGTTCATGGCCGTCTCTAGCCCTCGCTACGACTTCTCGCGTTTCGGCTCGGAGGCGCCGCGCTTCTCGCCGCGTCAGTCGGATTTGCTGTGGGTGGTCGGCACCATCGTGCAGCGTCAGGCGCCGATCTTGAAGCGCATCTACGAGCAGATGGCTGAGCCGAAGTGGGTGCTCGCGTTCGGCACCTGCGCGTCGAGCGGCGGCTTCTACGACAACTACGCCTGCGTCGCCGGCATCGACAAGATCATCCCGTGCGACGTGTACGTGCCTGGCTGTCCTCCGCGTCCGGAGGCGGTGCTGGATGGGCTGATGCTGCTGCAGGACAAGATCCAGCGCGGCGATCGCACGCCGGGCATCGTGAAGCCGCGCATCGATCCGGTGCAGGCGCCTGACACCGCGCTGGTGCAGCTGCGGCGCTCGCGCAACTCTTCCCCGGGGCTCAAATGAGCAAAGCGCTGATCGAGCTGGTCAAGAAGAACTTCCCGGACGCGGTCGTGGAGAGCCACTCGCAGCTGGGTGACGACACGCTGGTGCTCAAGCCCGAGAGCTGGAAGGCGGTGTGCCGCTTCCTCAAGGACAACCAGCAGAGCGACATGAGCATGCTCATGGACCTCACCGCGGTGGACTTCGTGGAGCGCGAGCCGCGCTTCGAGGTCGTCGCGCACCTGTACTCCTTGAACCGCGGTCATCGCCTGCGCGTGAAGGCGCGCGTCGGCGATCGCGACGGCGAGACGGTCGAGCTGGAGACCTTGACCGATCTGTGGGCCAGCGCGAACTGGTTGGAGCGCGAGTGCTTCGACATGTTCGGCGTCAAGTTCATCGATCACCCGGATCTGCGCCGCATCCTGCTCTACCCCGAGTTCGAGGGACACCCGCTGCGCAAGGACTACCCGGCGGAGAAGATCCAGCCGCTCTTGCAGTACCGCGACGTGCCGAACATCGAGAAGGTCGCGCCCTTCGGCCGTGACGAAGGCATGTCCTTTGGTCGGCAGACGCACAAGCACGGCATCTATGTGGAAGAGGGCGAGCCGCAGAACCGCCCCAAGGTCATCACGCCCGCGGACAACTGATCCATGGAACCCCTCGATCAAGAACTCGAAGAATCCGAGCTCGAGCTCCCCACGGAGCCGATGCTGCTCAACGTGGGGCCCGCTCACCCCGCCATGCACGGCACCGTCCGCATCGTGATGGAGCTGTCTGGCGAGATCATCGAGCGCTGCGACGTGCAGGTCGGCTACCTGCACCGCGGCTTCGAAAAGATGTGCGAGCGCGGCACTTGGACGCAGGTGTTCCCCTACGTGGATCGCTGCAACTACGTGTCGCCCATGCTCAACAACGTGGGCTTCGCGCTGGCAGGCGAGAAGCTGCTCGGCATCACGGTGCCGGAGCGTTGCCAGTGGTACCGCATGATCTTGGGTGAGCTGGCCCGCATGTCGGATCACCTCACGTGCGACGGCGCCATGGCAATGGAGCTTGGCGCCTTCACGCCCTTCTTGTGGATGATCAAGTGCCGCGAGATGGTGTGGGAGGTGATGGAGGAGGAGACTGGCGCGCGCATGACGCACAGCTTCGGTCGCATCGGCGGTATGGCCGCGCCTCCCACGGACGGCTTCAAGGATCACGTCCGCGCCGTCGTGAAGCACATCATGCAGGTGCTGGACGAGGTCGAGCGCCTCCTGCTTGGCAACCGCATCTTCCTGGACCGCCTGGAGAACGTCGGCGTCATCAGCGCAGAGGACGCCATCTCGCTGGGTTGGACCGGGCCGTGCCTGCGCGCCGCCGGTGTTCCTTATGACGTGCGCAAGGCGCATCCGTACCTCAAGTACGGCGAGGTGGAGTTCGACGTGCCGGTCGGCACCAACAGCGACTCGTTCGACCGCTTCATGGTGCGCATCGCGGAGATGCGTCAGAGCGCGCGCATCATCGAGCAGTGCTTGGAGCGTATGCCCGACAAGGGGCCGGTCAACGTGGAGGATCCACGCATCATCCTGCCGCCCAAGGACGAGGTGTACAGCACCATCGAGGGTACCATCCAGCACTTCAAGATCGTGATGGAAGGCATCAAGCTGCCGGCCGGCGAAGTGTACTCGTACACGGAAGCCGGCAACGGAGAGCTCGGCTTCTATCTAGTCAGCGACGGCTCGGGCACGCCCTTCCGCGTGCGCATCCGTCCGCCGTGCTTCCTCGTCACTGCGGGCCTGGAGCGCGTGATCACCGGCCAAATGATGGCCGACGTCGTGCCGAGCTTCGGCTCGCTGAACATGATCGGTGGAGAGTGTGACCGCTGAGCGGAGCCTTTAATACGCGATGCCTAGCTTCAAACTAGACGACAGAGAGATTCCGTTCGAGCCCGGGGATACCATCATCCGGGCCGCTCACCGCGTCGGCGTCGACGTGCCTCATTACTGCTGGCACCCCGGCTTGAGCGTCGCCGCCAACTGCCGCATGTGCCTGGTGGAGGTGATGCCGCCGCCCGGACGCCCGGCGATGATGCTGGACGTGCTGGCTTGGGACCCGCTGCACCAAACGTACGTGCCGCAGAAGAAGCCCAAGCTGCAGCCCGCCTGCCAGCAGGCGGCGGCCGACGGCATGGTGGTCAAGAGCCAGACCAGCGAGCACGCCGTCAAGGCGCGCTCCGCGGTGCAGGAGCTCTTGCTGCTCAACCACCCGGTGGACTGCCCGATCTGCGACCAGGCGGGTGAGTGCCGTTTGCAGGACTACTGGCTCGAGCACCAAGCGTCGCGCAAGCGCATGCGCGACGAGCCGGTGCACAAGCCGAAGGGCGTCGTGTTTGGGCCGACCATCGTGTACGACGCCGAGCGTTGCATCATGTGCACC
>JAEYOT010000911.1 GCA_023411445.1 Pseudomonadota bacterium | reverse complement strand
GGCCTAGGACCCCACAAAAGAAAAAAGAGCCGGGCGGCACTTCGGACCGCCCGGCCCTTTCCAGCTAGCCCCAGGTGCCGGTCTCAACCGGCACCCGTCCCCGGAGGAACTTTCGGGCTCTGGTAGCCTGGTGTGCCGCGCGATCAACGCGCAGGTACCCGCTACCGCTCAGCCGTATCCGTTCGGGCAGGAGCAAAGAATGGCTCGCTGGCCGAACGAAGCGTACCGGCTAAGTCCGAGGGTCCACCTCCGGTTTAGGGGCATGAGTACTGTTCATTACGCACTTCCTCCTCCGGCAGCAGCCGGACGCCCTAGACGAGTTCGTGGAACGAGAGCCTTTACCAGCTCTATCGCCACGTTCGGCATATTGGGGCGCTTCCGAAAGGAGACCATGGGTCTCGGCCTCGTGCAGGTGCGAGGGTGGCCCCCCGCCGGATTATTCCGGGAGAAGACTCCAACCTGCACGTTGGTTCAGAACATAGCACGGCGAATTCGCGCCTGCCAGACCCGTAAGGCAAAATTGTCAGAAATGCTGCACCCTTAGCGGTGTGGCCGGAGACGAAACGTACACACTCAGGAAACGCCCCCGCAAGGTCAGTCGGTCTCTAGCCGCTCCCCGCGCAGGGCGTAGGACAGCTGACAAGGCAGCGCTTCGGGCATGCCGTCAGTGCCGGTGACGAGCTCACTGCAGTCCGAGCCGTCCTTCTGCGAGTACGCGTACGTGAGCTTGGCGCTCAGCGCTGCTTGTGAGGCGGCTAGCGATCCCGCTGCCGAGTCGCGCCGCAGGATGGTGCAGCCCTTGTAGGCTCCGCGCGGCGCTGCGAGCGGCAACTCCAGCAGCGTGGTGAAGGCGAACGCGCCGCGCGCGTCGATCTCGCCGACGATGGCTTCACGCCCGTTGAGCCAGTAGAGGGCGCTCCCGCTCCGCGACAGCTTCACCTCGAAGCTCCAGTTGCTCGGCGCGGCCAGGCTCTCAGCGCCGCACGAATCCCCGGCCAGCTTGCCGTCTACCGCGAAGAAGCCGAGCACCTCGCCAGGCGCCTTCGGATCCTGATCGTCGAGCGCGCCTTCTCCGACCTGCATGCAGCCAGTGAGGGCTGCGCAGGCGAGCGCGAACAAAACACGAAAGGCACGCGTGGGCGCACGCATGCCTTGGCGTTAGCCGGAGCCGAAGCCGCCGGCCAAGTTCGTGGTGGACTCAGCTGGCCGCGGGCGTCTCGGCCGGAGCGGCAGCGGGGGCAGCCTTGCGGTCCAGCGCGGCCTGCAGCCCGATGCGAGCGCGCTTGCGCGCCTTCAGGTGCTTGCCCTTGAGGGGGGTGGTGAGCCACTCGTGACGCTTGCGGACGTTCCAGATCGATCGGTTGGACATGAACGGGGCGGGTGTTTACCCGGCGCGCGGGCCCAATGCAAGTCACTCTGCCGGTTTTCCTGCCAGAGAGTAGGATGCGGGGGCAGAAATGACCGAGTGGTCGACGGGGCAAATGCCCATTTTTCCGCTCCCGGGCGGGTCCGTGCGCTCCCCTCGGGGCGCGACCTACCTATTGGGCGACTTACTGGGCGAGGGCAGCTTCGGGGCGGTCTTCGACTGCCTGGGTCCCTTCGATCAGCGCTTCGCGCTCAAGATGTTTCAGCCCGGCAAGCGCCACTACAGCGAGGTTCGGGCGGAGTGGTTGAAGGAGGCGGAGCGGCTCTATCGGCTGCGGCACCCGAACGTCGTCTACGTGTTCGACTACTTCGAAGCGCAGGGCTTGTTCTACCTGGTGCTGGAGCGCTGTGACCACAGCTTGTCGGACATGCTGGGCCGCGCGTTCACCGATCGGCTAGTGGTGGACCTGTCGCGGCAGATCTTGTTCGCGCTGCAGTACCTGTCGGACAGCGAGATCATTCACAACGATCTGCACGCGGGGAACATCTTGGTGCAGCAAGGTGATGAGCTCACCGTCAAGCTGAGTGACTTGGGGGTGGCGCAAGAGCTCTCAGGCAGACACGCGGTGCGGCCGGAGGTGGTGCAGCACCGCATCATGGCGCCCGAGCTCGTCGCAGGCGGCTACTCGACCAAGCAAAGCGATCTGTATCAGCTGGGCCTGCTCATGTACGAGATGCACACGGGCGAGTACCCGCTCGATACCGCTCAGGGGTACGACGCGATGCTGCAGCAGATCAAAGAAGGCGTGCCGCGGCTCAAAGCCGAGGCGCTGGGCACGCCGATCGGCAACATCGTGAGCGTGCTCCTGCGCCGCAACGAGCAATACCGTTACACGAGCCCCGCCCAGGTTTGGGAGGAGTTGCGGAAGCTCGACGTGTGGGCGGACTCTCCGCGTGGGGTGAGTAAGACGCTCGTTCCACCGCCGGCCGTGCCGAAGACGCTCCCGCCGGGCGAGCCGCCCCAAGCCTAAGCGAGGCGGGAGCTTGCTCTGAGCGAAGCCGGCCCCATATTGTGCGCTCGTCCCATGCACGTGACCATGATCAAGAAGCGGCTCGCGAGCGGCGAGCCCTGCGGCAAATGCATCCAGGCCGAGGAGCTGCTCAAGCGCCGAGGCTTGTGGGAGCGCATCGACGAGGTGGTGTGGGCCGACGAGAACGACGAGAGCTCGCCGGGCATGAAGCTGGCGAAGGAGAAGAGCGTGAGCCTCGCCCCCTTCTTCATCGTCAAGGAGGGGGAGCGCGAGCAGGTGTACACGTCGGTGATGTCGTTCATCAAAGAGCGCCTGGCTCCGCCCGCGGAGACCATGCCGTCCAGCGGCATGGTGCGCTCGCTGGATGAAGCGTCGGCGCTGGTGCTGGCTGGCGAGCTTTCGGGCAAGTCGCCGGCGGAGGTGATGGCGCGCGTGCTGGAGCGCTTCGGTGAGCGCGCGGCCATCTCGTTCAGCGGGGCGGAAGATGTCGTGCTGATCGACATGGCCGCCAAGTCTGGCCACCCTTTCTCGGTGTTTTCTCTCGATACTGGGCGCCTGCACGCCGAGACGTACCGCTTCATCGAGCGCGTGCGGAAGCACTACGGCATCGAGATCACCATCATGGCGCCGGACACCATCCCGCTCGAAGATTTGGTGCGCAGGAAGGGCCTGTTCAGCTTCTACGAGGACGGGCACCAGGAATGCTGCGGCGTGCGCAAGGTGGCGCCGCTCAGGCGAGCGCTCACACGCTATGCCTGCTGGATCACGGGGCAGCGCCGTGATCAGAGCCCGACGCGCGCAGACGTGCCGCTGGTGCAGCTGGACACGAACCAAGGCGTAGACGGGCGGATCCTGAAGATGAACCCGCTGGCGGAGCAGAGCCTCTCGCAGGTGTGGAGCTACATCCGCGACGAGCAGGTGCCTTACAACCCCCTGCACGACGAGGGCTACATCTCCATCGGCTGCGAGCCGTGCACTCGTCCGGCGCGTCCCGGGGAGCACGAGCGCGCCGGGCGCTGGTGGTGGGAGGACTCCACCAAGCGTGAATGCGGCCTGCACCTGCCGAAGTAGCTAGGCTCGTGGACCGGTTTGGTGCCTGGCCCTTTGGGCGTCTATAATGCTGGTTTGCCCGGTTTCGGGCAGAAAGTTGGACGGGGCGGGCCACTACTGGCAGGTTAGGCGGGTGAGCGCTTCGGTGAGTGAAGCTCGGGTCCGCCTGCAGTCGCTGCTCGGCTTGAGCGGCACCCAGGCGGCGCGCGCGGTCGACGAGGTGCTGGACGCGCTCGGCATGGAGGTCGACGAGTTCATTGCTCGACGCCACGCCGAGCTTCAGGCGCAGGGCGAAGCCAACAGCGAGATCTTCGAGCGCATCGCGCAGGAGCTTGGCGCGCTGCGCTTCAAGGCGCCGCCCCTGAGCGCGCGGCAGATCCGCCGGCGCATCTACGGCTAGCAGGAGAGGAGAGCGAGCATGTGCGGCATCATGGGTTACGTTGGGCGGGAGGCAGCGTGGGAGATCGTGGTGAGCGGTCTCAAGCGGCTCGAGTACCGCGGCTACGACTCCGCCGGTATCGTGACGGTCTCCGACAAGGGGCTGCACTTGGCGCGTCGCGTGGGGCACCTGGCCGCGTTGCAGGAGGCGCACCCGAAAGGCTTGCCGGGTAACGTCGGCATTGGGCACACGCGCTGGGCCACGCACGGGGGCGTGACGGAAGCGAACTGCCACCCGCACGTCGATCACCGCGATCGCATCGCGATCGTCCACAACGGCATCATCGACAACGTGGAGGCCTTACGCGCCGAGCTGAGCGCCGGCGGCGCGAAATTCCGCTCCGAGACCGACACGGAAGTGTTGGCGGAGCTGATCGGGCGCGGGGTCGACGCGGGGCTCTCGTTGCGCGACGCGGTGGTCGCCGCGATGAAGCGCGTCGAGGGTACGGCCGGCCTCGTGGCGGTGGACAAAAACGATCCGGAGCGGTTGGTGACCGCGCGCATCGGTAGCCCCGTGGTGGTGGGCTTGGGTGAAGGCGGCTCCTGGGTGGCGTCCGACGCGCTGGCGCTGCGGCCCTACACCGATCGCATGGTGGTGCTGGACGAGGGCGAGGTCGCCGAGATCACGGCCAGCGGCATCAAGACGGTCGATCTGGAGCAGCGCAGCCTCGAGAAGCGTATCGAGAAGATCCTGCATCAAGCCGACGACGCGGATCTCGGTGACTTTCCGCACTTCATGCTCAAGGAGATCCACGAGCAGCCCGCCGCGCTCGATCGCTCGATGCGCGGTCGGCTGGACGCCGTGGTCGGCTCGGCGCGCCTCGGCGGGTTGCAGCAGCACGAGCAGCGCTTGTTCGACATCCGTCAGGTCGTCTTCTTCGCGTGCGGCACCAGCCTGTACAGCGCGCAGGTCGGCGCGTATTTGATGAGCCGCTATGCTCGCGTGCCGGCCTCCGCGGAGGACGCGGCGGAGCTCGCCGTCAAGAACCCGATCGTGGATCGGCACACTCTGTACATCGGCATCTCGCAGAGCGGCGAGACGGCCGACACGCTCTCGGCGCTGCGTGAGATCAAGCTGCGCGGCGGGTTGGTGGCCGGCATCACCAACGTGGTGGGCAGCTCGCTCTCGCGCGAGACGGATTTGGGTGTGTACGTGCATGCCGGGCCGGAGATCAGCGTGTGCTCCACGAAGGCGTTCACGGCGCAAGTGCTGGCCACGGAGCTGCTGGCGCTGCGCTTCGCGCGGACGCGGGACCTGTCCGCGGTCGACGGGCGCGCTTGGGTGAGCGGGCTAGAGGCGCTCGGCGGCCAGCTGCGCTTGATGCTGGAGCACGCGCCCGCGTGCAAGGCACTGGCGGAGCGGTTTTGCAGCGCGAAGTTCACGCTGTTCGTGGGCCGCGGCGTCAACGTGCCAGTCGCGGGCGAGGGCGCGCTGAAGCTGAAGGAGATCGCGTACCTGCCGGCAGAAGGCCTCTCGGGCGCGGCCATGAAGCACGGGCCGCTGGCGCTGATCGAGTCGGGCAGCCCGGTGTGGGCGCTGGTGCCGCCCGACGAGACGCGCGAGCGCATGCTGGGCAACCTGCGCGAGCTCAAGGCGCGCGGGGCGTTCATCATGGCCGTCGCGGACGCTGGCGATAAGGAGACGGCGGCGCTCGTGGATCAAGTGATCCCTTTGCCGCCGCACCATCCGGCCGTCTCCCCGATCCTGAACGCGGTGCCGCTCCAGCTCTACGCGTACCACGTGGCCCACGCGCTCGGTTACAACATCGATAAGCCTCGCAACTTGGCGAAGTCAGTGACGGTGATGTAGCGGCTTAGGGAGTGTTGGCGCTGGCAGTGCGCTCGGCGAGGAAGAACTCGTCCTGCACGCGCGACGACAGCTGATCGAAGGCACGGAGCGCCATCACCTCGTACACCAGGGAGTCGCTCGGGCCTTGGCTGGCGGCGTTGATGGCCGCGCCGAACGCGGGATTCACGAAGGTGTTGTAGCTGACCGTGAAGGTTTGCGGCGGCAGCACCTTGAACTTGAGCTCCAGCACCTTGCTGTCGTTGGGGAGCGTCATCAGCACGTCGAAGTCGAAGACAATGCCGACGAAGTTGCGCCCCTCTTTGGGATCCGAGTAGGTCGAGCCGGACCAGCCGACCGTGTAGTCCACGAACACGCTGGGCTTGCTGGTGGCGGGGACGGTCTTGTCGTCTGGATTCAGATCTTCCCCTTGGGTGAGCGGCAGCACGTCCGTGGGGAACACGGCGCCGAAGCCCTTCTGCATCGCGGCGATCACGGCGCTCTCCCGCGCCGGCGCGTCCTTGGGCTCGAAGTGGCTGGAAGCCGAAGCGAAGCTGGCGCTGCCGACCGCTTGCCGTGCCAGTACGTTGTCCGCCAGGGCTAGCGTCTTGCTGTTGTGGCGACGGAAGCGCACCTCGAGCGGGGGCGAGTCGTGCTTTTCCATGTAGGCGAGGAGCGACTCCACGAACGGCAATGACCCGGGCTTGCTGGCGCGCGGCCTGAAGTCCGCTAGCGTTTTCTGGAACAGCTCGTGGATGCGCGCTTTGGCGGCGGGCACGTCTTCCGCGCTGGGATACGCCTGCTGAAACTCGCGCAGGGCCGACACGGTGCCGGCCGCGACCGCCTTTTCGAACGTGGCGTGGAGCGCGAGCTTCATGGCCTGGTCCGCTTCGGCCTTCACGGCGGGGATGAGCGGCTCCTTGAGCACGAGCGCCAGCTCCTTGACCCGCTCGACGGGGTCGGTCTTGGCGAGCGCCTCTTTGATCAGCGCACGTGGCAGAAACTCGTCGCGCGCCTCGGCCACGTTCAGCCAGCCGCTATTGATGTAAGCGCGGTACTGGTACGAGCTCTCGGCCTTGTTGAACGCGACCCGATCGGAGGCCAAGTTGCGCAGGCCATAGCCGATCGGCGCGAGCACCACGGCGGCGGCGAGCGCCAGCAGGGCCGTCTGTTTCGTCCACGCCGGCAGGGGTTTGGTGACGGGTCCCGTCGGATCGCTTTGCGGCTGGAAGCCGGCCATGCGCGCTTCGAACAGCGGATCCAGCGGGTAGAGCTGGTGCCCATCTCGGCGCGCCATCGCCTCCGCGACTTGTGCGCCCTCGCTGCGCAGGCGCGCCAGGGCGGCCTCTGCCTGCGGCTTGCCGTACACGGAGAAGCTCTCGCGCGTGCTATCCGTGTAGCTGAACGTGAAGAGCGTGTGCATGTACACGCCGTTGCGGTGGTGGTGCACCTGATCCAGCTTGGCGATCTCGCGCGCGGACAGCACCTTGACCTTGTCGTCACGGACGATGATCGTATCCGCAGGGAAGACGTAGGCGCCGGGCGTGTACGGAAAGGCCTTCTTGCGCAGGGAGCGCTTGATCAAGCCGAGCGCGCTGACCACCGCCAGGAAGGTGAGCAGCACGTAGCCGACGATGGAGACGACCGGCTGCGTCGCGCCGTAAGGCGAGCCGAAGCCAGCGACGAGCAGGCCCGCGCCGAACAGGAGCGCCAAGAGCAGCAGCAGGATCCAGCCGAAGGTGCCGGCGCCGCTGGCGCGCTGTTGGAAAATCGGCGTGAGCCCAGCTTTGCCCTGCGTGATCGCGACGAAGCGCTCCCGTACCGGACGCGGCAACTGATTGAAGTCGACGTTCAGGATCTCCGCCATGGTCGTGCTCTCTCCCGCGAGCGAAACCGCAAGGGCTACTTCCCCCTCTGGCGGATCGCAATGGGAGGAGTATCGGTGCGACACGGCGTGCTGAGCGCCCGATGTAGCCGTGTGTGGTCGCGTGGAAGGGGAGCCTGGCGGTGACGAGCTGAAACGAACGACGCGCTATGAGCGAGCGCGCGCGACGATCAGGTCGCGCTGAATCGACGCATCCACCCGGTGCTCGAATTGGCTGTAGGCGCCTTCCAGCACCTCGAGCCCGCTGTCGCTCAGCAGCTGGGCCAGCTGCGCGCGGCGCGCGACCAGGCGATTCCATGCGATGCCGATGGCGCCGCCCGGACGCAGCGCTGCGCGCCATACGGGCAAGGCTGCCGTGAGCAGCTCCAGCGGCTTGCGCGAGAGGCCGGCGTCGCTCTTGGCGCCGTGCTGCACGCCGTAAGGTGCGTCTGTGACGATCAGGTCGTACGAGCGCGGTTGCAGCACGTTCGCGATCTCCAGGGTATCAGCGTTCACGAACTGGAGCCGCAGCGTCTCGCCGGCCTTGTAGCGCTCTTTGTCCAAGCCGAAGGCCAGATCCAGCTTGGGCTTGCCTTTGACGTGGCCCAAGGTGGCCGTGTGCTTGAGGCGCTTGTCCTTCACCCAGCGCTGGATGAACTGACAGTACGCTTCGAAGTCCTTCTTGTCGTGCTCCACGCCGGTCGCGTGGTGACCGTAGAGCAGCGCCTGGTTCAGCGTGGTGCCGCGCCCGCACAGCGGATCCAAGACGTGCAGCGGACGGCGCGGCTCGCGCGCAAAGGCGCTCGCCGCCAGCGTGACGTTCAGCAAGAGCTTGGTGAACGCCTCGTTCGTTTTGCCGGGGTACTTCTGGATCGTGACTAGGTCTTCATCCAGCTGCTGCCAAGAAGCGAGGTCGATGGGCGTGAGCTTGCCGTCTTCCAGCTGGAAGAGCGCGAACGTGCCGGCCAGGTTGCTGAGCCAGGAGCGAGCCAGCTCGTCCAGCTGCTCCAGCTCGAACGTGACGTAGCGCACGGAGCCGAGCGTGGCCTCGCGCACCTCACGCGCGGCGCCGGCCAGCACCTCCGCGCTGACGGCAGCTAGCTCTGCGCACGCGAGCGCCGGCGCCTGGCTGGCGTAGACGCGGTTATTGGAGGGAGCGACGAGCAGAGCGAAGCGCACGCGCGGCCTATTGCGTGACGATCTTGACTCCGCGCCCGCGAAGCGGGGCAAAGCTCATGGGATCTTCGTCAGCGGGGGTGTCACGACCATCCACGCTCTTGAGCTTCTTGAGCCCGGTGAGCGGCGAGAGATCTTTCACGCGCGTGCCCTTGATGTTGAGCATCTCGAGCGACGTCAGCTTGGCGAGCGGCGTGAGATCCTCCACCGGGGTGCCGTCGAGCTGCAGCTCCGTGAGCGCGGTCAGCTCCGAAAGCGGCGTGAGATCTTTGACCTGCGTGCGGCCCAGATCCAAGCGATCCAGCTTCTTCAGCTTGGCCAAGGGCTTGAGATCGCTCACCTGGTTGATGGAGGCGCGCAGCGACTCGAGCTGGGTGGCGCCGGCGATGGGGGAGAGATCGTCGAACGAGCCCTGACCGAGGAACAGCTCTTTGAGCCCGGTCATGTGAGAGAAGAGACAAGGATCCAGCTCGTCGAGCTTCACCTGCGAGGCGTTGAACGACCGGACTCGCTTCAAGTCCGCCGGCGTGATGTCGCCGGTGGGCTTGGGTAGCTTGCGGCGCACCTCGTCCTCCAGCGCCTTCTCGCTGAACGTGATCGGGCCCTTGGGGCAGTCGCTCAGCTGCTTCTTGGGCGGCTTGGGCTTCGCGGGCTCGGGCTCAGCGGGAGCTGCCGCTGCAGCGACGCTGGGCGTAGGGGCGGGCGCCGCCGCGCTTTCAGCAGGCGCAGGCTCCGCCTTGGGCGGGTCCTCACAGGCCAACAGACACAGCGAGACGGCGGTCAGCGCAACCCAGCGGCGATGGCTCATGCGAGCGGGACGATATCAGCCCGGGCGGGGGACGTCGCCAGCCTTGAGCACCCAGTCCACGTCGCCTTCGCCCAGGGCCTTGCCCATGGCGTGGAAGCCGTTGTCCACGTAGAGCGTGGTGCCGGTGATGGCCGAGGCGTACGGGCTCGCCAAAAACAGCGTGGAATGCGCCACATCCTGCGGGGAGAGCCGGGCCGGCAGCGGCGAGTGCTGCTCGTAGAAATTGACGATGGTACCGATCGCGCCCGTGACGCTGGCGGCGCGGGACTCGTACGGACCGGCCGAGATGGTGTTGATGCGCAGGCCGTAGCGGCGACCGGCTTCGAACGCCAGGTAGCGCGTGTCCGCCTCGAGCGCGGCCTTGGCCGAGGACATGCCGCCGCCGTAGCGCGGGATGACGCGCTCGCTCGCCAAGTACGTGAGCGAGACGAAGCTGGCGCCTGGGTTCATGTGCGGCGCAAAGCGGCGCACCATCGAGACCAGCGAGTAAGAGCTGGCGCTCAGCGCCGCCAAGTAGCCTTCACGCGAGGTATCAAGCAAGGGCTTGGCCACCTCCGGACCGTTGGCGAGCGAATGCACCACCACGTCCACCGGCTTGTCGCCGAAGTCCGCCACCATGCGATCGACGAGGCCCTGAATCGAGAAGTCCCCGCGCTCCGCGTAGCGCTTGTTCTCGCGGATGGACGCCGGAGCTTGCTCCAACGTGTCGAAGGAGGCGTCCAGCGGGTACACTCGCTCGAACTCGAGCATGCCGCCGCGCGCCAGCTTGCGCGACTCGTCCATCTTGCCGCGCCTGAGCAGCGTCTCGAAGATGCCGAGGGCCGGCGGCCAGCCCGCGATGCACACCTTGGCGCCCGCCTCCGCGAACTGCTTCGCGATGGCGAAGCCGAACCCGACGTCGTCCGCGACGCCTGCCACCAGAACTCGCTTGCCCGTGAAATCGATGTTCACGGGCTGGACTCGTAGACCCGAACGGAGCGCTTAGCAACCACCGGATTTGACGCCCTGCGCAGCAGCGCCCTGCGCCGTTTCAGTGTCGCGCGAGCGGCGCGGAGATGGGTCGGGGTGAGAGGATTTGAACCTCCAACAGCCGGCACCCAAAGCCGGCCCTCTACCAGGTTGAGGTACACCCCGGAAAGTCAGTCAAATTATCGAAGGGGCGGGACTATAGCAGGGGCTTCGGCGTACTCAATCGGGAATCGCCTGCATCGCGACGTCGAGCTTGACCGGATAGGTGTCGGCGACGATGAGCTTGTCCCAGGGGAAATAGCCGGCCTTGGTGACGCTGATGCGGTGCTCGCCTTCGGGCAAGCGCACGCCGTGAGCGGCTACGTAGCCAAGCGGCCCGACGTACTGCTCGTCGATGGTGACGCTGGCGTCCGCCGGCGTGCCTTTGGCGTACGTCACGCTCATGGACACGGCCGCGACGGGTTGCGGGCCGCAGCCAGTGCACAAGCTGAGCGCGATCGCGACCATGAAGCCGATGGCGCCGAGCAGCGAGAGCCAGGGTGTGGCGCGCTCGCTCAGCCGCTCGATTTTGGAGGACGCGCTCGGCCGCATGCGCCCGATTAGGTAGCGCAAACTGGGGGCGAAGTCAGCGTGAGGCGGGCGATTTTGCGCCGGCCGTGGGGCGCAGAACGCTCTTGGC
>JAEYOT010000904.1 GCA_023411445.1 Pseudomonadota bacterium | reverse complement strand
TCTTGTCGCGGCGCTTGGATGTGGCTCAATGGGGTGCGCCGTGCCTGGCACCCCAGCAAAGTCGATGCGCGCAGTCGCCCGGGGGCAAGGTGTGACTCGCAGCTGGCAGCGGCTGGACGACGAGGCGCTCTTGGACGTGCGCCTGTGCGATCTCAAGTTGAGCATCGCTGGCACGGAGCTCGCGCAGTACACGCAGAAGCTGTGGGGTGAGCTCGAGCGACGCGGGCTGGTGTTCAGGCCGCACGTCTGGCTCTCGACCGAGTGGTTCTCGCCGGATGGCGTGCCCGGCTTCGCCATCCCGTTTTACTTGGCGCACCCGCGCTTGAGGGAGCTGGAGCAGCAGCACATGCACGAGGTGGAAGGCGGCACGCCGCGCTCTTGCATGCAACTCATGCGGCACGAGACGGCGCACGCGCTGGACAACGCGTACGCGCTTCACCGTCGCAGCGACTGGCGCGAAGTGTTCGGTCACTTCGAGAGTGACTACCTGAGCCATTACCAGCCCAAGCCCTACAGCAAGCGCTTCGTGCGCCACTTGGAGCTGTGGTACGCGCAGAGCCACCCCGCGGAGGACTTCGCGGAGACGTTCGCGGTGTGGCTGGATCCTGCGTCGCGCTGGCGTAGCCGCTACAAAGGCTGGGCCGCGCTGGAGAAGCTGCACTACCTGGACGGCCTGATGAGCTCGATCGAGGGCCAGCGGCCGCAGACGCGCGTGAGAACTCGGGTGGAGCCGCTCGACGAGCTGACTCTCACGCTAGGCGAATATTACAAGCGTAAGCGCAGCCGCTACCGGCTGGCCCTGCGGGAGACTTACGATCGCGATCTACGTCGCTTGTTCGCCGAGCCGACCGGCTCACGCCGCGAGCGAAGCGCCGCGGCATTCTTGAGGAAAGAGCGCCCCGAGATCCGAAAATTGGTTTCCCATTGGACCGGCGAGTATCAATATGCGGTCGATCGTGTGCTCTCGGAGATCATTCAGCGGGCTCAGGAGCTGGGCCTGGTCGTGAGGTCGGGCGCCTCGCACGTCAAGCGTGACGCGATGCTGCTGCTCGCCGCGCAGACGCACAAGTACCTGAACCGCGGGCACCACCACTTCCCGCGATGAGGAAGAAGCTCAAAGTCCTAGTCCTGATGCACGAGGATCTCGTGCCTCCCGCCGACATCAGCGGCTTGTCCGAGAAGCAGCTGCAGGATTTTCGCACCGAGTGGGACGTGATCGCCGGCCTAGAGGAGCTAGGGCACGACGTGTTCAAGCTCGGCGTCGGCAGCGATCTCGGCCCGATTCGCCGCGCCTTCGCCGAGCTGGAGCCGGATATCGCCTTCAACCTGCTCGTGCATTTTCACGGCGTGGCCGTCTACGACCAGCACGTGGTGAGCTACCTGGAGCTGCTGCGCAAGCGCTACACCGGCTGTAACCCCACCGGGCTATTGCTGTCGCGCGACAAAGCCATCTCCAAGCAGCTGCTCGCCTTTCACCGCATCCGCGTGCCGCGCTTCGCCGTCTTCCCGCTGGGCCGCAAGGGCCGTCGCCCGCGCAAGCTGAGCTACCCGCTCGTCGTCAAGTCGCTCTACGAGGAGGCCTCGCTCGGTATCTCCCAAGCCTCGCTCGTCACCAGCGACGAGAAGCTGGAAGAGCGCGTCGCGTTCATGCACGAGACCTTCGGCGTCGACGTCATCGCCGAGGAGTACATCGAGGGGCGCGAGCTGTACGTGGGCGTGGTCGGTAACCGGCGCCTGCACGCCTTCCCGGTGTGGGAAATGATGCTCGACAAGCTGCCGGAGAACGCGCCGCGCATCGCCACTCGTAAGGTCAAGTGGGATCTGGCGTACCAGAAGAAGTACCACATCGACACCGCCGCGGCCGAGCTGCCGACTGGCGTGGCCGAGCAGATCAACAAGATGTGTACGAACATCTACCGCGTGCTCAAGATGAGCGGCTACGCGCGTATCGATCTGCGCCTCGCGCCCGACGGCAAGGTGTACGTGCTGGAGGCCAACCCGAACCCGGATCTCCAGCGCGCAGAGGACTTCGCCCAGTCGGCCAAGGCCGAGGGCGTGGAGTATCCGGTCTTGATCCAGCGCATCGTGAACCTCGGCTTGAGCTACCAAGTCGAGTGGGACACGGCGGACTGAGCCGCGTGGCAGAGAAGGATTTCTTCAGCGCCGAGGCCAAGCAGAGCACGGCTCAATCGATCCGCTTGGTGGAGCAGCAGACCTCGGCGGAGCTGGTGGTCGCTGTCAGGCGCCGCTCGGGCGAGTACCGGCCCGCGGCGTATCACTTCGGCTTCTTCGTGTGCTCGCTGGTGGTGGCGTACCTGCTGGTGGTGCCGACCGTGTACTCGGTAGGCGCCATCGCGGCCGACGCGCTGCTGGGCTTCGGGCTGGGCGTGGCGCTCGCGCTCAACGTGAGCCCGCTCTTGCGCTGGCTGGCGCGCGAGAAAGCGCTCGCGCGCAGCGTGGCGGACGCCGCGCGCGTGGCGTTCTTCGATCTCGGCATCTCGCGGACGCGGGGCCGCACCGGCGTGCTGGTGTTCGTCTCCACCTTCGAGCAGCGCGCGGTGGTGCTGTGCGACATCGGCGTGGACGAGGCGGCGCTCGGCCCGGAGTGGCGCGAGCGCTGCGCGGCGCTCACGCAGGCGGTGAAGCGCGGGGACCTGGCCGGCTTCGAGCGGACCTTGGAGAGCTTGGGACCGACGCTCGCCAGCGCCCTGCCGCGCCAGCACGACGACGTGAACGAGCTGCCTGACGAGGTGCACTGATGAAGGGCCGGAAGCGCGCGCTCGTCGCGCTGGCGTTGCTGGCGGGGCTCTTGCTGAGCTGCGCCGCGCTGGCGCGTCCGGGCAGCGGCGAGTCGTTCTCGGGCGGCTCGAGCCCGGGCGGTGGTGGCGGCGGCGACGGCGGGGAAGGGCTCGGCGTGCTGCTGGAGCTGCTCTTGTGGCTGTGCATCGAGCACCCCAGCGTCGGTATCCCGCTCACGTTGCTGGTGCTGGTCGGGCTGGTCGTGCGCGCCGCGCTGCAGCGTGGCTTGAAGGCGTGGTCCAGCGGCAAGGTGGACGTCGCGCGGGTGCAGAAGGTGGAGCGCCGAGCGCCCTCTGCACGGCGTGAGCTCGAGGCCTTGCGCGAGGTGGATCCGGAGCTGTCCGTCGTGCTGTTCGAGGACTTCGCGTACATGCTGTACGGAGCGGTGCAGCGCGCTCGCGGTGTCGGCACGGGCTGGCTCGCGGCGTACCTGGACCCGACCTTCCAGTCGCGCTTGCAGCAGCCCGAGCTCGCGGACGTGCAAGGCATCGTGATCGGCGCGCTGCGCTACGTGCGCGTGCGGCGCGGAGCGCAGGTGGAGGTGGAGCTGGCGCTCGAGGCCAACTACGTGGAGGTCTCGCGCTCCGGCGCGCAGCAGCGCTGGTACGTGGTGGACCGGCTGACCTTGGCGCGCTCGGCGAGCGCCCGCTCGCGGCCGTTTGCGCGCGCGCACAAGCTGGATTGCCCCAACTGCGGCGCGCCGCTCGAGGCGCTGCGTGGCACAGAGTGCAGCTATTGCCAGCAGAGCGTCGGCTTGGGTCGGTTCGACTGGATGGTCACGTCGCTCATCAACCGCACGCGCGAGCCGCGCGGCCCACTGTTGACCAAAGACGTGCCAGAGACGGGCACGGACAAGCCGACCATCATCGACGCGGGCGCGCAGGCGGCGTTCACTCAGCTGGCGGCGCGCGACCCGAGCTTGAGCTGGCAGAGCTTCACCCACCGCATCGCCCACGTGTTCGCCGAGCTGCAAGTGGCCTGGGCCGGACGGGATCCGCTGCGCATTCGCCCGTACGTGTCCGACAACCTGTTTCAATCGCTGTACTACTGGATCGACTTGTACGTCCAGGCGCGCTGCCGCAACGTGACGGAGGGGGCGCGCATCCTGCGCATCGACTTGGCTCGGGTCAGCAGCGACAAGCACTACGACTCGATCACGGTGCGCGTCTTCGCGACCAGCACCGACTACGTCATCTCCGACGACGGCAAGGTGCTGCGCGGGAGCCGCAGCCGCCAGCGGAGCTACTCCGAGTACTGGACGTGGATCCGCGGCAGCGAGCGCAAGGGCGCGACGCGCGGTGACTTGAGCTGCCCCAACTGTGGCGCGCCGCTCAGGGTGGGTATGAGCGGATCTTGCGAGTATTGCCGGGTCAAGGTGACGGCCGGAGAGTTTGACTGGGTGCTGTCGCGCATCGAGCAGGACGATTCGTACAGCGGGTAGGCAGCATCTGCGCTAAACGACCAGCGTGACGCGCGAGAAGCTGAAATCACTGCTAGCCGAGTACGGCAACGTGGCGATCGGTACCTACCTCGTGATCTGGGTGCTCACGCTCATCGGCATGGCCTCGGCCATCTCGTTGGGCTGGAAGGTGGAGAGCGCCGGCAGCGGCGTGGGTCTCGCTGGCGCCGCATGGCTCGCCACCAAGGCGACGCAGCCTCTGCGCATCGCCGGTACGCTGGCGGCAACGCCGCTGGTCGCCGCCGTGGTCCGCAAGCTCAAACGCTCGGATCCGCCGCAGACGCCGTCGTCCGGCTGAGTCAAAGCGCGACGTCGAAGGTCGCCTGTGCGGCGAGGTACAGCCAGTGGTGAAACTGGGTCGGGCTGTTGCCTGACCAGGACGACTCGGTCTCGCCGTCGACGCGCACGGAATGCTCCAGGTGCGCGTAGCTGCCCAGCGCGTAACCGAGCACGCCGCCCACGTATACTGCCCGGCGCAAGCGATAGTCCCCGCCGACTTGTAGCAAGCCGAGCGGCCCCCAGTAGATGCGGCGGCGCTCGGTGCGGGTGGTGGCGTTGAAGAGCAAGCCCGCCCGGGTGTCGGTGGTGACGCCGGTGGTGCCGAGCAGATCCAAGCCGCCGCCGACAGCGAGCCAGGGATTGAAGGTTTGTTCTGGCCAGAGGTGGTAGCGCAGGCGCAGCGCCAGTTGCCCGCCCGCGGCCAGTGAGCAGGACTCGCTCGGCCCCGGGCACACGTTCGGCTCACCCAAGCCGAGCAAGGCGAGCGCGTTGACGCCAAAGTCGAGCTGGCGAAGGGGAGCGAAAGCGACGTCCGCGCCGGTGAGCAGCGCGGGAGGCATCACCTCGCCGAGCGTTGCGCCGCCAGGCGTGATGCGGCCAACACCCAGCGCCGAGCCGAGCAAGCCACTGAACCGCAGCCGCGCTGTGGGCGGCGGGGCGTCAGCGGCGTCCGCGGCGGCGCGAGCGGGTACGAGCACGAGCATGGCGCCGAGCAGCGGAGCCAACCAGCTGAGCGCGAAACGCACGCAGTCAGCGTAGCCGCAACACAGCCCTTGCGTCAGTAGCTGTCGTGATTCGTCGACACCTGTGCCTGCCGCGCTCTACCGGCTAGCGCGCGCGCGACCGAAAAGGCGCGCGGCTGGCGGCATGGCGATTGCAGTCGCGGGCGTTCGTGCGGACGTGGGCCATGCTCGTGGGGGTGGCGTTAGCGCTGGGCTTCTGGACGCTTTCGACTACGGCTCGGGTTGGGGACGAGCCCCGCCAACCGCCTGTCGTCGTGCAGCAAGCGGGCGCTCCGCCGCGCCTGGTCGCGGTGTTCATCGACTCACTGGCGCGCGAGATCGCCGTGGACGCGCGGCGCATGCCAGCGCTGGCGCGGCTCGCGCAAGAAGGGGCCTCCTTCGAGGTCGACCCCTGTCGCGATCAGCTCACCTACCTGTGCCTGCGCGCAGCGCTCACCGGCCACGACGAATCTTCGCTGCTGGCGGTCGCCGACAACTTCCGACCCAGTCACGAGGGGCCGCCCGACTCCTTGCTGTCGGCGTTGGTTGCCACGGGCCGCCGCAGCGTCGTGATCGGCACGGAGGATCTTCATCCGTATCGCCGCTACCTGCACGCCGAGCGACGCCTGAGCAAGCGCGACGAAACGGAGGAAAGGGTGCTGACGGAGCTGCACGCGGCGCGAGCCGAGCAAGCCGCGCTCGTCGTCGTGGCGCTCGGCAGCGGCGACGTGGCGGCTCACGCCTACGGCACCGGCAGCGCGCAGTACGGCGCCGCGTTCGGGCGCCTCGATCGCGTCGTGGGAGCAGTGGCAAGCTCCCTGCTGCCGGACGAGCACTTGCTGGTGTTCGGCGACCACGGTCACGACGTCGAGGGCCGGCACCTGCCCGGGACGGCTTCGCGCACGTGGGCTCTGTACCGCGGACCTGCCTTTCGCGCAGGCGTCACCGGTAAGCTCTCGCTCACGGATCACCGCGCGCTGCTCGGGACCCTGCTCGGCGTGCCCACGGAGCCGAGCTACACCGGGCCTGCGCTCGCCACCATTTTTGCGCCGTCCTGGGT
>JAEYOT010000414.1 GCA_023411445.1 Pseudomonadota bacterium | reverse complement strand
CCCGCGCCCGGTGTCGCGGCCCGCGGCACCGAAAGCGGCCGACTACGGCATCTAGGCAGGGCCTGCTAGCATCGGGGCATCGCCCATCGCCTGCTTCGCCTACTTCGGCTCGTGAGCGCGCTCGCGCTGCTCTCGTGTAGCTACCCAGCAGCTCCGCCAGCGTGGCGCCAAGCCGAGCAGGATCGACCCGCGCGCGCGCCAGACGTGCCGTACGAGCCGTCTTCCGCCGCCGCGATCGCCGCCATGATCGAGCTAGGTCAGCCGACCGCAGTGGACGTGGTCTACGACTTGGGCTGCGGCGACGGCCGCGTCGTGATCGAAGCGGTTCGGCGCTCCGGCGCGCGCGGCGTTTGCGTGGACCTCGATCCGCAGCTCGTGCGCCGCGCGCGCGCGAACGCGGAAGCGGCGGGCGTCGCGGACCGCATCGGCTTCCGGGTCGAGGATCTGTTCGTGACCGAGATCGGCGACGCGAGCTTGGTGATGTTGTTCTTGTGGCCGGAGATCAACCTCCGGCTGCTCCCACGGCTGCTCAAAGAGCTGCGGCCCGGCACCCGCATCGTCTCCAACATGCACGACATGGGGAGTTTTGCACCAGAGCGGACGTTGCAGGTGGGGTGGCTCGGCAAACGGCCGCACCACGTGTACCTGTGGCGCGTGCCGCCTTGACGCACCGAATGCGCCGTACCACGCGTGGGCGCATGACTACCCTTCGCTCTTCGCTGGCGCTGCTCCTGCCGCTGACGCTTTCGGCCTTGGCCTGCTCGCCGCAAACCGTGGTGCACAGCGCCGCGCCGTCGGCCGTCGCACCCGTGCGAGGCATCACGGTCAGCGGTCTGGGCAAGGCGTCCGGCAAGCCGAACATCGCGCGCAGCACGGTGGGAGTGGAGGCGCGCGCCGGCACCGCGGAGGAGGCCATCGGCGAGGTGAACCAGCGCATGGCGCAGGTGCTGGCCGCCGTGAAGCAAGCGGGCGTCGCGGACGCGGACATTCGCACCGCCACGCTGTCGCTCAACTTCGAGCGGAGCTAAGAGCCGCCGCGGCCGGTGGAGCTGGCGCCGACGAGCGTGCCGGCGGCGCCGAGCGCTCCGGGCAAGGCGAAGCCGGCGGAGGCGCCCAGCGCGCCCGCCGCTGCGCCGGTGCAGCAGGTCAAGCTGCCGCAAGGCTTCTACACCGCCACGAACAACGTGGAGGTGACCATCCGCAATTTGGACACGGCGGGCCGGGTGCTGAGCGCCGCCACCAACGCTGGCGCCAATCAGATCTACGGCATTCGCTTCGAGATCGAGGATCCGTCGGCGCTGCTGGCCGAAGCGCGTAAGCGCGCCGTGGAGGACGCACGAGCGCGCGCCGAGCGCCTCGCGCAGCTTGCTGGCGTGAAGCTCGGTCCGGCCATCTCCATCAGCGAGAGCGACAGCGGCGGTGGCGGCCCAGTGCCGATGTTCGCGATGGCCAAGATGGAGTCCGCTGCGCCCGTGGAGCGCGGCGAGCTCACGGTCTCCACCACCGTCCAGATCGTGTACGCGCTGCCGGAGTGAGGGTCGCCGAAGCAGCGCCGAGCTCAGTCGGCCTTGATCAGGCTCGCGGCGAGCCGCGCCGCGTCGGGTGAGAGCAGGCTGAGCGCGGCGGGGGCGAGCGCGGACACGGTCGCGTCCAGCTCGGCGCGCTCGGCCTCGCTCACGGCCAGGTGTTCGCGCAGGAAGGTGAGGTGTTGTGCCCAGCCTTGCCCGTCTCCGCGCGCCAGCGCGTCCTTCAGGAAGGAGGCTAGCTCCGTGAAGCGGTACGGCTCGCTTGCGAGCTCGGCGCGGAGCTGGCCCTCTAGCGTGGTCTCCTGTTGCTCGAGCTCCGCCGCGGCGCCTGTGCCGTAGCGCAAGCTCTCCACGCCGCGCAGCAGCACGGCGGCGGCAGGCTCCGCGTCCGCGACGCCTTCTTCTGCCAGCGCCCGCACAAGCTTGCGAAAGCTCTCCGCTAGGTGATGGCTGCACATGCCGCGCGAGCAGAGCACCCCACGCAGCCAGACCGCGTAGTTGCAGAAGACGTTCACCTCTCCCTCGCGCAGCGCCGCGATGACGTACTGCACGTGGTAGGCGCTGTCCTGCTCGGCGTGGCGCCGGCCCCGATCGCCGAAGCGCGCCTGCCAGAACGGGTCGCGGTACATGGCCTCGATGCAGCGAGCGGACAGCGCGCCCTTCTTCTGCTCCAGGTTCGCGATTAGTGCGTCGGGGGCCATGCTGTTTGCTCCTCTCTCGGCGAAAGTAGTCCGCCGCTCTCCAGCCACGCTTCTAGCGCAGTGAACATCAACGCCGCGTCGCGCGGCAACTGCGCGCCCGCCGCGCTGCGCCCAAAGGCTTCCAGCGCCGCGACGAGGCCGCGCCATTTGGGTCCTGTCTCCTGGCCGTAGTAGCGCAGGTAGCGGGTCGGCAGCGGGCCGAGCTCCGCCTCGAGCGTGCGCGCCAGGACTACCCCGCCCAGCGTCGAGCCCTCCATCACGTAAAGCAGGCCGAATAGCCCGCTCGGCGTCGTGCAGGGCAGCGGCATGAGCGGCGACGTCATGCCTGGCAGGCCCAGCTCGTCCAGGTCCGCCAGCAGCGCCTGGCTCTTGCCGGAGCGCTCCGGGAAGTGCGGCAGTAGCTGCTGCAGCGTGGGGGTGGTGAGGGCGTAGAGCTCCCTGGCCCG
>JAEYOT010000712.1 GCA_023411445.1 Pseudomonadota bacterium | reverse complement strand
CGAGATGACGCCATTCAGTCAGCCGCGCGCTGGCGCGAAGGCTGGCGCCTCTCGGTGGAAGGCGTGACGCACGCGCCGGTGGACATCGGAGTGCAGCTCGGCTTTCAAACACCGCAGCGGATTCGTCTTTCGGGAGCCTACGGTTGGGTGCCCGGCAGTTACATGGGACTTCTCACCGGTGTGGCGGCGTCCGCAAGCGACAACGCCTACGCCGATGTCTTGCTGCACGACGCGGACTACCGCGGCCACACCTGGCGCGCGCAAATAGGCATCCAGCCGCTGCGCGCGATCGGTCTCTACGCCGACGTCGGCTACGCGCACTTGAACGCCAAGGGCGCGCTGGATCTCGCGTCCAGCAGCGTACCCGCGCTCGCGCGCTTGGGTGGTGGCTACCGCGCGACGACGAAGCTCGACATGTGGCTCGTCGAGGTTGGCTATCAAAGTCAGCTCGCTGAGCGTCTCGTGCTGGCGCTCGCGCTCGGCGTCATGGGCACCTTCGATTCGACGACGACCATCGCGTCGGTGGACAACGCGCCAGACAGCCCGCTGCTGAACGACGCCGCGAAGCAGGCAGACGACGCGCTCGAGACCTACGGCATCGTACCGACCTTGACGCTACGAGTCGGCTTCGACCTCATCTAATGAGTAGCCGATGGGAGGGCCGTCGCGGCAGCTCAGAAAACCAGGAGCTCGCCCTCGCTGGCGGAGAGCGGCCGCTCTTCGCCTAGCTGGAAATCGTCCTCGATCTCCACCTCCAGCCACACCAGCACCTTGCCGGACGGGCTCTGGAACACCACAGGGTCCACGTCCGTGCGGGGCAGCGGTGAGAGCCTCACGCCGCGCAACACCACGGGCGTGCTGAGCGCGATGGTCGCGCCGCGCGCCATCAGCTTCGCCTTCAGACGCCCCACCAATTGATTGGCGAGCTCGCCAACCCAGTCACGCGCGCCAGCGTCTTTCGGAGCGGCCGCCTGCACGGTGCCCTGCGGCGCAGCCAGCAGGCAGGTGCCGCGCACGCGGTCACCAACGAAGCCCATCACGCCCGAGAACATCACCTCATCCGACTCCGCCCAACCTTGCGCAGGCGTCAGTGGGACGCTGTACGCTTGCAGCAGCTCGACACAAGCTTGTCCAGCTAGCGCTTGGATGGCTCGCGTGGTCTCTGAGCGCTCGACGAACATGCTTCCCCCTTCAGCGCGCCAGCTTGTTGGTAGCCATGAGCAACATCTCTGGCTTAACCGGCTTGATGAACCAGCCCTTGGCGCCTGCCTTCCGGGCCCGTTCGATCAGGCGGTCTTCCGCCTCGGTCGTCATCAGGAGCACTGGAATGTCCGCGGTGATGGGGTTCTGACGGAGCCGCTCCAACATGTCCAGACCGTTCATCACTGGCATGTTCACGTCCAACACCAGCAGCGAAAGGTCCGGATTCTTCGTCGCGGTCGCGCGCCCCTCAGCACCGTCCCGCGCCTCCAGCACGGCAAAACCGGCTTGACCGAGCGTTCGGCTCACTTCGAGACGAATCGTTTCTGAGTCGTCGACGACCAGTACCTTCTTCACGGAGCTTCCTCGCAGCTTAAAGTGGAGAGTGGGTGCCGAGGCAGGAGTACGGCCTCCTCCTCCCAAAGTTCAGGGGCACAAGTTCCCGCCAATGCAGCCGTGGTACCTATTAGAGCACAGGACGTTTAGTAGAGCCCAGCACGTTGTCAGCCACACGGAATCCCCCGGGCGATCCGAGCGCCAGCTCACCGCGCAACGCGGCACCGCCAGCATTTCGCCCACTTCTGGACGCGCTCGTGCAGAGCTCGACCGTCGAGCTGTTCCAATCACGAGGGATCGCGGTGGCCCCGCTACCTTCCTCGGTCGGGAATCCTCACCAAGTTACCTACTTCAACCTAGCTGGGCTCGTCACGCTCTCCTCCGCCAAGGCGAACGGTAGCCTCTCGCTGTCGTGGGCCGATGCCGTGTTCTCGCTGTTCAGCCCGCCCGTCCCGGCCAGCGCCTTGAGCGCACGTGACTTACTTCGTGAGCTCACCAATCAGCTGGCGGGTCGCGTCAAGAATCGACTGCTCAACTTCTCACTCATGCTCACCATCGGAGTCCCCACCGTGCTGAGCGGGCAAGCGCTGGATCGTCAGCGCCAGCGCCGCGAGACGGAGGTGGTCTACAAGTTCCGCACGCTGCGCGGCGAGATCGCAGTCACGTTAGATCTGGTGATCGACCCCGACACCCTCAGCTACACCGGCCAGACGCGCGTCGCCAAGGAAGGGGACTTCATCGCGTTCTAGTGGGGATGACGTGGCCGCGCCGCTTCGCTACTTGCCGCGGCCTGCCCGACAAAAAAAGGCCCAGCTCGCGGAGAGCCGGGCCCTTCTGTCAACCGCTCAGCTAGCTCAGCCCGCGATCTTCTTCACCAGGTCGATGCACTTGTTGGAGTAGCCCCACTCGTTGTCGTACCAGGAGACGACCTTGACGAAGGTCTTGTCGAGCTGGATGCCGGCTTCGGCGTCGAACACGGAGGTGCAAACCTCGCCCACGAAGTCCGTGGAGACGACCTTCTCGTCCGTGTAGCCGAGGATGCCCTTGAGCTTGCCCTCGGACGCCGCCTTCATGGCCTTGCAGATGTCGTCGTAGGAGGCTTCCTTCACCAGCTCGCAGGTGAGGTCCACCACCGACACGTCGGAGGTGGGCACGCGGAAGGCCATGCCCGTGAGCTTGCCGTTCAGCTCCGGGATCACCTTGCCCACGGCCTTGGCCGCGCCCGTCGACGACGGGATGATGTTCTCGAGGATGCCGCGGCCACCGCGCCAGTCCTTCTTGGACGGGCCGTCCACCGTCTTCTGCGTCGCCGTGGCGGCGTGCACGGTCGTCATCAAGCCGCGCTTGATGCCGAAGTTGTCGTTGAGCACCTTGGCCACGGGGGCCAGACAGTTCGTGGTGCAGGAAGCGTTCGACACGATCGGCTGACCCGCGTACTTGTCGTCGTTCACGCCCATCACGAACATGGGCGTGTCGTCCTTGGACGGAGCGGACATCACGACCTTCTTGGCGCCGGCCGCGAGGTGCTTCTCCGCGCCCGCCTTGTCCAAGAAGATGCCGGTCGACTCGATCACGTTGTCCGCGCCGACGGCGCCCCAAGCGAGCTTCGTCGGATCCGTTTCGGCGGTGCAGCGGATGGTCTTGCCGTTGACGACGAGCTGGCCGTCCTTCACCTGCACGTCGCCCTTGAAGCGGCCGTGAACGGAGTCGTACTTCAGCATGTACGCGAGGTAGTCGACCTCGAGCAGATCGTTGATGGCGACGATTTCGACGTCACCGCGACCGATTGCGGCGCGGAAAACCATACGACCGATGCGGCCGAAGCCGTTGATACCGACCTTGATCATTTCTTCGTTCCTTTTGCTGTTGCGTGAGGCCTGAAAGCTACGCCGCGGCTTATACAGAATCCGCGCCAGGTTTCCAGCGTCTCTGTTGCGGTGCCGTGGGCCCCTGCCGGGTGGCCGGCGCTGCGGGGCGAGCCGCCATTGCCTAGCACTGGTTGCAGCGTGCGCACACGGCGTAGAAGTGGACGCACAGGGGGCGCCGCTTTCACAAGGCATTTCGCGCGCACCGTCACGCTGGGGAAACGCCGAGGCCAGGCGCCACCCGCCCTTCGCGCCCACCCCCAAGGATGGCGCGGCGCCGGGCAGCCAGGCGCGCCACTGGCGGCCAGGGCTCTTGGCGAGCGCGACTGCGAAAAGCAGCGCGAAGCGTGCGTGAGCCGCGCTGGCACCGCCCTTGCTGAGCTCTGCCGCGGAAGGACAGCCCATGTCAGACGCGAAGAAATCAACGAAACAAGAAGCCATCCGTGAAGCAGTCGCCACGATCGAGAAGACGTACGGCCACGGCGCCATCATGCGCCTCGGCGAGCGCGCCAGCGAGCCCGTCTCGGTCATCCCTACCGGCAGCCTCGCCATCGACGAAGCGCTCGGCGTCGGCGGCTTCCCGCGCGGCCGCATCGTGGAAATCTTCGGTCCGGAGTCGAGCGGTAAGACGACCCTGACGCTCCACGCCATCGCGGAGACGCAGGCGCAGGGCGGCGTGGCCGCGTTCATCGACGCGGAGCACGCCTTCGATCTGCGCTACGCCCGCGGCATCGGCATCGACCTGAAGAAGCTGTTGGTCTCGCAGCCAGACTGCGGCGAGCAAGCGTTGGAGATCGCCGAGGCGCTCACGCGCTCCGCAGCCGTAGACTTGATCGTCATCGATTCGGTCGCAGCGCTGGTACCGAAAGCGGAGATCGAGGGCGACATGGGCGACGCCCACATGGGCCTGCAGGCCCGCCTGATGAGTCAAGCGCTGCGCAAGCTCACGGCGATCGCCAACAAAACGAACACCACGCTCATCTTCATCAACCAGCTGCGCCAGAAGATCGGGGTCGTGTTGGGCAACCCCGAGACGACCACGGGCGGCCACGCGCTCAAGTTCTACTGCAGCGTGCGGCTGGACGTCCGGCGCATCGGCAAGGTTCAGCTGGGCGAGAGCCTGGTCGGCAACCGGACGCGGGTGAAGGTGGTGAAGAACAAGGTGGCCCCGCCGTTCACGGAAGCCGAGTTCGACATTCGCTGGGGCACCGGCATCGACCAAGGCGCGGACCTGGTGGAGACGGCGCTCATGGCGGGCGTGCTGGAGAAGAGCGGCTCGCACTACACGTTCGCGGGCAAGAGCATCGGCCAAGGGCGCGACAAGGCGCGCGACGCCCTGCTGGTGGACCCCGAGCTGTACGCCGCCGTGCGAGGCGCCACGCTCGAGGCGCTCCCCTCTCAGCAGCACCGAGCCCACAAGGCCAAGGCCGCTTGAAGCGCGCTCGAGGCCCGGCCTTGCGGTCGCGAAGGAATTTTGCAAGGCAAATGGGCTTTTTTTGACATAGCGTGGCACGCGTCGGCTCCGCCCGGGCTACTACTGACCCTGCATGTCCCGACGCCTCATCAGCATCGTCGCCATCGCGAGCCTCACAGGCGCCTGTTTCGGCACTAAAGACACCTCGCTCTTCACGGATGGCGGCGGCAGCGCCGCGGGCACGGCTGCCAACCACAACGTCGGCGGCTCCTCACAGGCGCAAGCTGGAACCGATTCCGGGGCCAGCTCCGGGTCTGGCGGGACAGAGAGCCAGGGCGGCACAGGCGGTACGGCGGGGGTCGCCAGCGACACGAGCGGCGGAACGGGCGGTGGCGGCGCGGGGGCTGACGCGGGCGGGAGCGGCGGCCAAGGCCCGTTCACCCCACCGGTGATCGATGACTGCGCGATGGTGGAAGGCGCCCACACGAGCGAGCTCGACGGCCACTGCTACCGCGTGGACTACCGCAACCTGACGTTCGAAGGTGCGCAGGCTGCGTGTCGTGAGGCGGGTGGACACCTCGTCACGATCGGCTCCAAAGAGGAGAACGAGCTCGTCAATTCACTGCATGACGGTGAGCACTGGATCGGCGCGACAGACGGGCGCTCGCCGACGACGCCAGGCGTCGGCACCTACGAGTGGGTCACGGGCGAGGCGTGGACGTTCTCCGATTGGGAGAAGGGTCAACCCAACGCCTACGAGGTCGATTGTCCCAAGGACAGCGGCGGGGACGATTGCTTCGAGCATTGCGCGTTTCAAAGCGCCGAAGGCGACTGGTTGGATCGCTCGTGCTGGCACACCATCGTCAGCGTGTGCGAGTGGGACGTGCCCAAGAAGCCGACCGAGCCGGAAGAGCCCGAAGAGCCGGGTGCGGGCGGCATGGGCGGAGCGGACCAGCTGCCGTAGCCACTCGGCCCTGGGGCCGCGAAGCGCGCGCGTCAGTGCAGAGCGCCGAGCCCTGCGCGTGACGGCAAGAAAGCCGGCGGTTCCGGCCACTAGCTTCCCAAAGTCCGCGCGCCCGGGGTAAGGATGAACGCTGACCCGAGGGCTATGCCGACCCTGAGCTCGAGCATCGTCAAGCATCACGTGGCCTCGGTGCGCGACGTCGAAGAGGCGCTCGCCCGCCAAGCCATGTACGGCGGTGATCTGATCACGAACCTGCTCGAGCTGTCGGTCGCCAGTGAGGCGCAGCTAGCTCGCCTGGTGGCTGAGAGCTACGAGAGCGACGCGGCGCCAGCAGGTGAGCTGCCGAGCTCACCGCCGGAGGTGCTGCGGCAAGTTCCGCACGAGCTGGCCCGACGCTTCGGCCTGTATCCTCTGGAGCTGAGCGGGGACACGCTGACGGTCGCGGTGGGCGAGCCGCTCCCCGCCGAGGTGGAGAGCGACTTGAGCTTTTCGCTCGGCTTGCGCATCGAGCAGCGCATCGCGCTGGCTGTCCGGATTCAGCAAGCGCTCGCCAGGGATTACGGGGTGGCGCTGGAGCAGCGCACCGAGCGCATCTTGGCGAAGCTGTCGGGCCGTCCGGACCCCAATCCGAGCGTCGTGCCCGGCCCGGCGCCACCCGAGCAACCGGAGCCAGAAGCGACGCCTGCGCCGGAACCGACGCCTGCGCCGGAACCGACACCTGCGCCGGAACCGACACCTGCGCCGGAACCGAGCGCAGCACCGCCCGCAGTGACCGGCAAGCCGCGCGCGCGCGAGGCGCTGGACTTCACGACCCTGACACGCAAGGAGGCGAAGCCTCGCCGCTTGGGCCCGTACACGCCGGCCATGGCCGAGCGCGACTTGCTAGAGGCCGAAGATACCGACGACGTCCTGCGCGCCTTCTTCGACTTCGCGTCGCAGTACTTCGAATACACCGCGCTGTTCGCCGTGCACGGCGACCTCGCGGAGGGACGCGACGCCGCTGGCTCCGGTGCCTCACGCGCTCGCGTCATCTCGCTGGGGATTCCGCTGGATTTGCCCAGCTCGCTGTCGCGCGCGGCCGCGTCGGACCGCTTCGCCCTGGTGCGGCTCGGTACCGGCGGGTTGGATGGCGCTTTCGCGCGCGACCTCGATCGTCGGCCGGGTCCGCAGGTCCTGCTCTTGCCGATCCGCGTACGCCAACGCGCCGTGCTGGTGCTGTACGGCGATCACGGGCAGCACGACGTGCAGCTCGACGCGATCGGGCAGGTCATCTCGTTCGCGCCCCTGGTGTCCAGCGCGCTCGAGCACCTGATCCTCAAGCGCAAGCAAGCTCGAGCCGCCAGCCTTGCACCAAAGGCGCCGACGCGCCCCAAGAACGCGCCGCTGCCACGGCCGGAGGAGCGCGCGGCCGCCTTGGCTTCGGCGCTCGGCGTGGAGGAGGCCGCTCGCTCGTCGCAACCGCCGCCCAGCTCGGGCTCCACTCTGGCGCGCCCGGTCATCGCGGTGGGCTCGCGCAGCAAGACGCCCGCGCCAGGCTCGCTCGTGCCGGCCCCGGAGACTCCCGCTACCCCGATGGCTACGGTGCAGGCGGCGGAGGACGGCTGGGACTTCGGCTTCAATAGTGAGCGCGGCACGAAGCCGGGCGTCGGCGCCCAGAGTCGCAAGCTAGAGCTGGTACCCGATGAGCCCATCGCTGCTAAAGCGGCGGCAGCGTCGCCCTCAGCCAGCGACCAGGGGCCGGAGGAGGAGTCGCCGGAGGCTCCCGAGATCTCGGTGGGAGCCTCGTCGCTCGATGACGATTTCGAAGACGAGGAGCTGCCGGACAGCGGCGTTCCGCTCGCCCCGGTCTCCCGTTCCCTCGCGCACAGCGCGAGGCCGCTGCCGCTCGCCCAAAACTCGGAGGAGCTGAAGCTCCCGACCGTGATCGTGGACTTGGCCAACGACTGCCAGGCGCTGCTGGCCGAGCTGCTCGCCGGCAGCAGCGCCGCTGGAGACAAGCTCGTGCAGATCGGCGAGCCCGCCGTCGCGGTGCTGGCCGGCTCGTTTCCAGGACCTATCACGGCCGAGCTCCGCCGCGGCGTGGGCAACGCGCCGTCACGCGCATCCGAGTGCGGACCCGTCCTGCGCACGCTCGCGCGCATCGGCGTGAAGGCGGCGTCGGTGCTGATCGTGCGCACCGCGGACGCCGATCCCAACGTGCGCGCGTGGGCGACCCGCTTGCTCGGCGAGATGCCCAACGGGGACGCGGCGCGGGCGGTCGTGCGTCGCTTCGTCGACGACGAGCAGGAAGTGCGGCGCGCTGCGCTAGCCGCCGGGCGGCTCATGCAGTCGAGCGCGGAGGCTCGCTCCATGATTCAAATCGGCCTTGCCGAGCTGCTCGCGGACACGTCCCGTCCCGAGCACCAGCGCCACGCCTTGATCGAGGCCGTGGCGGATCTGCGCGATGGCCGCGCCATCCCGACGGTGATCCGTCTGCTGGAGGATCGCTCGAGCGACATCGTCCGCTCCGCGCACTGGGCGCTAGTGGTGCTGGCGCGGCAGGACTACGGCCTGTCGGCCGCGGCTTGGGAAGAGTGGTGGCGACACAACTCCGCCCGCCACCGCATCGAGTGGCTGATCGACGCGCTCTTGCACGAGTCAGCCGAGATCCGACGCGCCGCTGGCGACGAGCTGAAGTCCACGACCAAGGAGTACTTCGGCTACTACGACGACCTGCCAGTCGCCGAGCGCCAGAAGGCGCAGACGCGCTACCGCGAGTGGTGGGAAGCCAAGGGCAAGGCTCGCTTCCGCTGACGCCTCAGCTGCGGCTACCTCAGGCCGCGGCGAGCGCTCCTCTTGCTACAAGAACCAGACGGCGATCACGCACAGCACGGTGGCCACGCCGACCGACACCATGGCGAGCGCTTCCCACGCGCCGCTGCGCGCGTCAGTGAAACGAAGCTCGATGGAGGCGATGCGACTCACCTCTCGCCGCTTACGACCGGAGAGCGCGACGTTGGCGGCGCGCAGGGCAGGGTCGAATACTTGCTCGTTTTCCGGCACGACGAGCCCTTCTTTCCATGGACTCGTGAGCGCGTCGAGCGAAACGTGAGCTACTTTTCCTCGCTCTGCCCACCGACGGGGCCAGACTTTTTCACCTTGCCACCCGTGAGGTCGATCTCCCAGTTGAGCGTCTGTTCACTCCCCTGGTAGGCGGGCACAATCACGGCGTTGAGCGCGCGTAGCACACACTTGCCGACCGCGGTGTCCTCACCGTACGGCTCGGTGATGGTCGAGGACTTCACGTGGCCGTCGTTACCGAAGGTGACGCTCACGGTCGCCATGCCCTTGGGCGCCTTCTCCGTGACGGACTCCGGGCAGCTCTCTGCGGACCTGACCGCGCGCTGCATCTCGAGCTCCGCCTGCTTGGCGTCCCAGCCGCGGCGCTTGTCCTCGTCCGTCTCGCCGACGGAGCCCTCGTCGTAGTCGCTCGCGTTGCGCTCCTTGGCCAGCTGCTCGGCGCCCTTGGCCTCTTCCTCGGCGATCAGCTCGTCGGGCGTCTTCACCCGGTCCGGCTCCAGGCTCGGACCACACGCCGCAGTCAGACCAACCAGCAAGACGCTCAGGATACGCACCGACATGTGCGGCATCATAGTCAAAGCCCCTCAGCAGTAAAGCGGCAGAAAAAAGCGCTGCCACTCGAGAGCGGGCGGGCCCCCGGCCGCTACAGGTCCGTGATCTGGTAGTCCTTGATCTTGTAGAGCAGCGCCCGGTGGCTGATCTCCAGCACCTCGGCGGCGCGGGTGCGGTTGCCCTTCGTCTTCTGCAGCGCGCGCCGGATCAAGATCTCCTCGATGATACGCGTCGTCTTCTTGACGGACAGCTCGCCGCTCGCCAGCTGCACCTGAACCGGGTCGCGCGCCTCACGGATGCGCTCCGGCAAGTCCGCCGCGACGATCTGCTCGCCCTCGGACAGCACCATGGCGCGCTCGATCGTGTTCTCCAGCTCACGCACGTTGCCCGGCCAAGCGTACTCGTAGAGCAGCCGACGCGTCTCCGTGTCCAGCCCGCGGATTGAGGTACCCAAGCGCGAGTTGTTCTTGGCCACGAAGTGATCGATGAGCAGCGGAATGTCGTCGCGACGCTCGCGCAGCGGCGGGCAGTGAATGGGCAGCACGTTCAGGCGATAGAACAGATCTTCGCGGAAGCGCCCGGCCTTCGTCTCGTTGTGCAAGTCGCGGTGCGTGGCGGCGATGATGCGCACGTCCACCTGCGTGTCGCGCGCCTCGCCCAGCCGGCGGATCTTCTCATCCTCCAGCACGCGTAGCAGCTTGACCTGCAAGCCCAGCGGCAGCTCGCCGATCTCGTCGAGGAACAAGGTGCCGCCCGACGCCTCTTCGAAGAGCCCTCGACGATCTTGCACGGCGTCGGTGAAGGCGCCCTTCTTGTGACCGAACAGCTCGCTCTCCAGCAAGTTTTCGGGGATGGCGCCGCAGTTGACGGCGACGAACGGACCCCCGCGGCGCGTGCTGCGCCGATGGATCGCGCGCGCCACCAGCTCCTTGCCGACGCCGCTCTCGCCGGTGACGAGCACGGTGGTCTTGTACTCGGCGATCTTGGCGATGGTGCGAAAGATCTCCTGCATGCGCGCGCTCTTGGCCAGGATGTCCTCGAAGCGGTGCTCTTTTCTGATCTCGTCGCGCAGCGCTCGGTTCTCGCGCCGGAGTAGCTCGCGCTCCTCGGCCTTACGCAGCGCCAGCACCACCTCGTCCGGCTTGAACGGCTTCTGCACGTAGTCGTAGGCGCCAGCTTTCATCGCGTCGAGCGCGAGGTCCATGTTGCCGTAGGCGCTCATCACGATGACCGTGGCGTCGTTGCCCTTCGCTTTCAGCGTCGAGAGCAGATCCAAGCCGCCCATCTTGGGCATGCGCACGTCCGTGAGCACCACGTCTGGCCCGAAGGAGTCGACCAAGCCGAGCGCCTCCTCGCCGCTCGAAGCCGTCTCCACCTCGTAGCCGTGGCGACGCAGCAGGGTCCGCAGCACGACCCGCAGGTTTTCTTCGTCATCAACGACCAGGACTCGTCTCACTGTGCAAAAAAGTTACACCCGAAACACTAACCTCGCAATCACTTCATGAGCGCCGCGGGGCGCTTCGAAAAGCTCACCAGGCCTTCCTGAGCGCGAAATCGGGATATACAGGCGGGCCATGCTCGCCGGCCTCGACCAGCTCTACAGCGCCCAAATCGGAAACCTGCGCCGCCGCCTGCGCGGCCAGCGCCTGGCGGTCCTCACCCACGCCGCCGCCATCGATCGCCGGGGGCGGCACCTGCTCACGGTGCTCGACGAGCTCGGCGCCTCACCCCAGATCGTGTTCACGCCCGAGCACGGCTTGTTCGCCGACGCCCAAGCTGAAGAGCCCGTGAAGGACGCGAGCGCTGAGGCCGCGGTGGGACCGCGCATCATCAGCCTGTACGGCGACACGAAGGAGCGCTTGTCGCCGACGGCCGAGGAGCTGGAGGGCATCGAGCTACTCGTGATCGATCTCGCCGACGTGGGTAGCCGCTACTACACCTACGTTTGGACGGCGCTCTTGGCCGCGCGCGCCGCTGCGGCCAAAGGCATCCACACTGTGGTGCTCGACCGCCCGAACCCGATCTCGGGCGATCCGGCGACGCTGGAGGGTGCGCCGCAGCGTGAGGGATTTCTGTCGTTCGTGGGGCTCGAGCCGCTGCCCATCCGCCACGCGCTCACGATCGGCGAGATCCTGGCGCAGTTCTTCGAGCGCGACGGGCTCTCGCTGGGTCCAGAGGGCGCGCTGTCGGTGGCGCGCGTGCTGGGTTGGGAGCGCCACCGCGGCGCCGAGGCGTGGGGCAGGCCGTTCATCATGCCCTCACCCAACATGCCCACGCTGGAGACCGCCTTGGTGTACCCGGGCGGTTGTCTGATCGAGGGCACCAACCTGTCCGAGGGTCGCGGCACCACCGCGCCGTTCCAGCTGGTCGGCGCGCCGTTCCTCGACGGGCAGGCGCTGGCGCAGGCGCTGGTGGAAGCAGGCACACCGGGCGTGATGGTGCGGCCCGTCACCTTCAAGCCGACCTTCGAGAAGCACGCCGGACAGCGCTGCAGCGGCGTGATGCTGCACGTCACCACGCCGTCGCTGTTCCGCCCGGTCGCCACCTACCTCACGCTCATCACCCTGGCGCGCGCGCAAGCTCCCGAGGCCTTCGAGTTTCGCACCACGCCGTACGAGTTCGAGTCCACCATCCCGGCCTTCGACTTGCTCACCGGCTCCACCG
>JAEYOT010000653.1 GCA_023411445.1 Pseudomonadota bacterium | reverse complement strand
CTGCAGTACAGTAACCTCACGCCCGCCTGGGATCCGATCGAGCTGCCCATCCTCGATATTCCCCCCGTGCGGAACGACGTACCCAAGTAAGCAGAACGGAGCGACGCTCGTTTCTCGGACCTTCAGCGCGCCTGCCTGAAGCGCTGCCAAGAAACGAGCGTCTCCGCGGCCAGCGTCTTGGCCAGCTCGCGAGCGCGCGGCGCGGTGGCATCGAACATCCGTAGCTGACCGAAGCGTTGCGCGGGACGCAGGGGCTCCGGAAAACGGGTCCAGAAATGGCCGGCGAGTTGGCGCGCGGCGTCCGTCGCCAGCTGCTCCAGGTCCTGCTGGCTCTGCACGTCCGTAAGCGCCAGCTCGGTGTACCCCGGCTCCCAGCTCTGCAGCCAGAAGTGCGGCATGTGGGGATCGCTGCTCAACGTGGCTGTGCCGAAGCGCTCGGGCAGGCGCGGCCCGAGCAGGAACATGAAGTACAGCGTGTGCAGCGAGCCACCGTGGTGCGGCCTCCAGATGCCAGCTCGCGGGGGCGACTCCTTGATCGAGCGAGCCTCCAGGATGACATCGTCGTTGGGAGCGTCGCTCGGGCCGCGCACCCGTAGCAGGTACTTGGTTTCGAGCGCGCTGCCGATCCCCAAGTGCAGGCTGCCCACGGCGACCAAGTCGAAGAACGCGGCCGGCAGCTCCGGGTAGGTCAGCCGCTGCTGCGCCACGAAAGCCAGCCAGTTCTGCCGCACGCTGCGTTCCTGCTCGGCCGGGAGCGGTACCCTGAGCGAGTCCGCCCACTTCAACCACTCTTCGAGCGAAGAAGGAGCGCGCCGCCGCAGCCGATCGACGAGCGCTGGCTGAACCCGCTTGGGCGGAGCCGCCAAAGCCGCGCGGTACTCGCGGAGGAAGACGGACACGGCCTCCTCGGCGTCGCAGCTCCACGCTAGCTCGCGACACGCCAAGTGCAGGGACGACCCGTACCGCACGACATCGACGATGGCTGGTCCGAAACCCGCCCGATCGTAGTCCTCCAAGCCATACGTGTCCGGCGTGACGACGAACTGCGTGACGTGAGCGTCAGCGTGGACCGCGACCACCGGCAGCTGCCAGCGCAGGTCTCGAAACTCCCAGCACACCCGCGACGAGTACTCGATCGCTAGCGCGCGAAAGTAGCGGTAGGCGCTGGCGTCGAGCCTGGCTAGGAGGGCAGGGGCCGCGCCCGCCGCCAGGAGCTTGGCGCGATCTAGCTCCAGGCTGACCCTCTCTCCGAACTCATCCTCCTCGCTGGCAGCCGCAGGCGTCGGCGTTGGTGCGGCGCTGGGCATGGTCGTCGGTGTGGCTGCACGCTGCGCGGCGGGCTCCGGACAGGCCGCGCAGCCCAGCGTGGTGGCTAGCAGCAAAACGGAGCGCGTAGAGCCCATACGCGCCGAAGGTTATCAGAAACCAGCGCGTCCTCGGCTGAGCGTCGAGCGCGACCTTTCGCCGCGACTTGCCGGCTTTTTCTGTCCAGCGCGTGACGTCGGGCTCGGTCCGGCTCGGGTCGCGGAAGCGGCCGTGCTCACGCTCGCCGGCGTGAAGTCGTACGGGCCGAGCTGGCGACCGTCCTGGGCGCGCAACACCAGGCGCGCGACTGGCTTACGGGACTTTGCGTCCACCAAAGTCCGTTTCAGCTCTCCCGGGGTGAAGCAGGCTTGCTCTCCCCACTGCCACAAGGCTGCCAGTACCACGCTCAAGCTCTCCCCGCGCTCCGTCAGGACGTAGCGGTGCGAAGCGGATTCCTCATCCGGCACCACCTGCAGGATGCCCTCGGCGACCAGCTTCTTGAGCCGCGCCGAAAGGATGTTCTTGGCGACGCCAAGGCTCTTCTGCAGCTCGCCGAAGCGCTGCTTGCCCTGGAGCGTGTCGCGGACGATCAGCAGGGACCACCAGTCGCCGATGAGATGCAAGGAGCGCGCGATGGCGCACTCCGCCTGGCTCAGGTCCGTCTTCTTGCCTTTCATGACTTTTCTTGGGGGGTGTAGGTTGCAAAATTAAACCTTGAGCCTCATACTGTCCAGCGGTTGCAAAATTAAACCATCACGAGGTCAATCATGGACATCAAGGGCTCAGTGGCATTGGTAACGGGGGCGAATCGCGGCCTGGGGCTGGCATTTGCCCGAGCTCTGCTCGCGCGCGGAGCAAAGCGAGTCTACGCGGGCGCGCGTGATCCCCGAACCGTCACGCTCGCCGGCGTCGTGCCGGTGGAGCTGGACGTCACGAAAACTGACACGATCGCAGCGGCGGCTCAGCGCTTGCAGGATGTCACGCTGCTGATCAACAACGCGGGCGTTTCGCTGGGCAGGGGCGCGCTGGCACCGGGAGCGCTGGCCAAGGCGCGCGCCGAGCTCGAAACGAACTACCTCGGCCCGCTGGCGTTGACCGCGGCTTTCGCGCCCATCCTGGCGCAGCACGGCGGCGGTGCAGTGCTGAACGTGCTGTCGGTGCTCAGCTGGGTCACGTTGCCGCACTCGGCCACCTACAGCGCCTCCAAGGCGGCGGCCTGGGCGCTCACGAACGGCCTTCGCAGCGAGCTGCGCGCGCAGAACACGCACGTGACCGGTTTACATGCCGGTTTCATCGATACCGACATGACGCGCGGCCTCAGCGGCGCCAAGTCATCGGCGGATGAGGTGGTACGGATGGCGCTCGACGCTCTGGAGGCAGGCAGCGAAGAAGTGATGGTGGACGACGTCAGTCGGGCCGTGAAGAGCGGCCTTTCTGCGGGCGTGTACCTGCGCGGCGCCGCTGCGCCCTAGCGCTGCGGCGTCAAAACGGGCCTGCCGCCGTGCAGCCAGAAGCGCTATCATTGAGAGCTGGATGCAGAAGGCGGCGATCCCGGAGGATGAGCAGCAGCGCCTCGCGTTGCTGAGGGCGTGCAACATCATCTACACCCCCGCCGAGGAGGCGTTCGACGACGTTGCCCGTCTCGCTGCCGAGCTGTGCGACACGGAGATCGCGCTCATCACGCTGGTGGACGCTGACTACCAATGGTTCAAGGCCCGCGTCGGCGTGAGCCAACCCGGCACCGCGCGCGACCTGTCATTCTGCGGCCACTGCATCCACCACAAGCACCCCCTGGTGGTGGACGACACGCTGCTGGATCCGCGCTTCGCGGACAATCCGCTGGTCACCGGCGAGCCCAACCTGCGTTTCTATGCCGGTGTCCCGCTGCTCCTCGACGAGGGCTCGTCGATCGGCGCGCTCTCGGTGGCCTCACGTCACCCGCGCACGCTCACCCCCCGGCAGCTCTCGTCGCTGGAGCGCTTGGCACGGCAGATTTCGCGCGAGCTCAATTTGCGTCGCAATCTGGAGGCGGCCGCTGCGCCCAGGCCGGGTGCAGATGGCTTGGTGGCGCCCGGCACGGTGGTGGCCGGGCGCTGGAAGGTTTCACGCGAGCTCGGCCGCGGCGCGACGGGCGCGGTGTTCGAGGCGACGGACAGCGTTGGGGAGCGCGTCGCGATCAAGGTGCTGCTACCCGAGTGGCGCAATAGCGACGAGGTCGTCGAGCGCTTTGCGCGCGAAGCGCGGGTGCTCATGCAGCTGACGACACCGCACGTGGGCAAGCTGCTGGACGTAGGCAATCTCGATAGCTCGCAAGGCGCGCTGCCGTTCCTCGCGCTGGAGTACCTCGACGGTACGGACCTCGATCGCATCGTGCGCAGCAGCGGCCGTGTCCCTTACCGCCAAGCCCTGTCGTGGTGCGCGGATGCTTGCGATGGCCTGGCCGAGGCGCACGCGCTGGGGGTGATTCATCGCGATTTGAAGCCTTCCAACGTGTTCTTGGCCAGCGGCAGAGCGGCTGACCCCGTGGTCAAGGTGCTGGAT
>JAEYOT010000579.1 GCA_023411445.1 Pseudomonadota bacterium | reverse complement strand
AGGCGGCCCAGATCGCGACTCTCCTCCCCCACCACCACGCCCGGGCGAACGTACCAAGCGTAGCCCAGCGACTCGGGGACGCGCACCGAGACGTCGAAGCGACCAGCGTCCACGCTGAGCGCGAAGGTGCCGTCCTCGGTGCCCACCGAACCCGAGCGCGAGCGTGGCATGAACGGGGCAGCCCCGAAGGCCTGCTCGAACGGGAGCACGGGGCGAGGCGTTGGGCTGGCGCTCACGAGCGCGCCCCCGAAGGAAGAGGCGCCCCGGATCTGGTGCCCCTCCGACAGCTCGAGCAGCTTGCCTGCTTGCGGGCTGACCATGCCGCGGATCTCCCACTCGGTCTCGAGCGCGGCCAGACCCTCGCTCGAGCGGGCGTCGTCCGGTAGCGCGAGCACGCGGTACTTGCCGGGGGGGAGCTCGACCGAAAACATGCCGTTCTCAGCTACGCTGACCGTGGTTTGAAACGACGCGAAGACTCCGGGATCCACGCCCGTGATCGCGGTGGAGACGAGCTTCACTTGGCCGCTGATCGGGCTGCCGTCGTCTTTGCGCGCGAGCTGACCCATCACGGTGACGGGCGCCGGATAGCGCGTGAAGCCCTTGATGCGCGGCTCGTCTTCGGCGAGCAGGCGGAGCGCCTCGCGATCGAACAGTATGGTAGGCAGCGCCGCGCCCTCGGGTGGCCGTAGGCGAACCAGGTCCCCGGGCGTCTTCCCCTCTCCCTTGGCGGGATTGATCTCCGTGACGGTGGAGTAGACGAGCGGTATCACGTACTCGAGCTCGTCACCGACGATCGCCGGCTCCGTCAAGAGCACGCTGCTGGAGATGGTGCGCCCATCAAGCGGCTCAATCACGTCGGCGACCCAGCCATCCAGCGACAGCTCCGAGCGCGGCCACATCAGGTGCACGTTGAGGGTCGCGGCGATGGCCGCGGGATAGTCCAGCTGGGTGTTGTCCGTCTCAATCTTCTGCCGTCTAAAGAGCTGCGGCGGCACCACGCAGTCCTGCTGACCGCGCGGCGGGACGACGTACACGTCGTACTCACCCACCGGCACGACCGTATCGAAGCGGTAGCTGAGGTACGTCGGCGAGTTGGCGTCCAGCTGAAACTTGCTGGAGGTGGCGTACAGACGCTGCGGCACGCCGAGCAGCCGCTCGCGCGCGATGAACGTCACCGTCACCGGTAACGTGCCGTCGGCCGCTGCTGGGAGCGGAACGCCGTCTTGCGGCAGCGTGGGGTAGCACGACGCGCTCGGTGGCAAGTGCAAGTTGCCGGTCACTTTGGCGCCGAAGACGCTGCGCACCTTCAGCTCGCCACCACTCGTGGGTACGTCGTCGACCCGCACGGTGAAGCTGAGGCTGGGCACCGAGCTGTCCGCGGGCGGCGTGATCTCCAGCAGCAAAGACTCCAGCTGACCGTTGAGCGGCTGGCACATGCCTTCGCTGCAAAGCTCGGTGTTGCGACAATCCGCCTGCATCGAGCACTCGTTTTTGGGGCGCGGGTCGTCGGACTTGCCGACCGCCGAGATAGTGCAGCCTCCGAGCGTGACCAGAGCTAGCGCGCCGAGCAGCAGCGCGGCCTTCATCTCACCGTCCCCTGCGTGGCGGTGGGGCAGTTGCGCAGCACGGAGCCGTCGTCGCCGTTGGCGATGTCGATCAGGTTCACCCACCACGTGGCTTCCGCGACGTACTCGGGGTCCAGCGGCTCGCCCGTGTCGCTGCGACTGAAGTTGTCTTCCTGCGAGACACGCATGAGCACGCGGTGGCAGCCGAACGGCACCATGTTGCTGGTGGGCTCGTAGGTGAGGACGATCTGTCGGCCTCGCTCGTCCAGCGTCCCGGCTGGGAAATACTCGTCCGCTACCTTTTGCCCATCGAAGAACAAGAACGCCAAGATCTGCGAGCCGGCGTCCTCCGAGATGAACGGCACCGTGAACGGGATCGTGTCACCCTGACCGATGACATAGATGGCGTTTTGCGATGGGGTCGCGGCGCGCATGTCCAGCTGCGGGCGGGTGCGTGTCGGCTCGCGGTAGGGCGGCGGATCTTCGATCAAGCAGCCAGTGAGCATGGGCAGCGAGGACACGGCTAGCGAGAGGCGTGCCAGAGCGTGAAAAGCCCACCGAAACCAGCTTCCCGAGGGGCGCCGCCGTGACACGGGTGTCGTGGCCTCCGCGCGCGACTGGCTCGGCTTCATCCGCGACCCGTTCGTCCCAGCTGAAAGCGCGTGTGCGCGTACTCCGCCCCCAGCGCCAGCGAGTACAAATTTCGAGCGGTGGCGTTGTCCCGCACGAAGGTGCGCAGGTTGTGCTCCGCGTCATCGAGCGCGTACTCCTCTTCCGCCGCCACTTGGCGCAGGGATGATGCCAGGTCACCCGACGCGAAGAAGCCCGCGCGCCGCACCGCGAGCTTGGCGGCGGCCAGCGCGGTGTCGTAGTCGAGCGCGTCCGGATCGTCGCACAGCTCACGCAACCTGCGCTGCAGCCGCGCCGGGATGCTCTCCCACAGCACCTCTGCCAGGTTCAGGATCGCGCCCAGGTTGCCTGCGTTGGCGCGAGGTGGGCCGAACGCGAAGGCGAGGCCACGCAGAACAGCGCGGCCTTGAGACTCGGGAGAGCCGAAGAGGAGTGCGTATTGAGAAGTCGCGGCCGCCAGCATGGCACCCAGGTGGAAGCGTAGCTCCGCGCTCTCCTGGCGCACGTCGCCCGAGAGGATCACGGCGGGCGGCGACAGCAGGGCCAGGCTCACGGTCACGGGCCCCGCGCTGCGGCGCTGAAAGAGCGGCGTTCGCAGCAGGCCGAGCGCGCGCGCGAGGGCCGCGTAGGCTCGAGCCAGCGGCGTCGGCGCTCCGATCGGCACCCGCTCCTGGCCGGTTACTCCGTAGGTGCTGGGGTCCCGCCGGAAAACGTGCTCCGCGCCTTCCCAGACCAGCGACAGCGCCTCGAGCGCGCGACTGCTTTGCTCTCTGAAGAGCAGCGCGCGCACCGCCTCGGGTTGCTCGGGCTGCTCGGAGAGCGGCGGCGGCTCCATGCCGTGGCCGGAGCTGAGCACGGACAACGTGTGCTCTACCGCGCGGGCATAAACCGGGTCACGGTCACGCAGGGCCGCGTCGTGCAGGCGCGTGACCGCTTGCAGATCGCCCGGCTGCAGCAGCGCCAGACGGCGCGCCACGCTGACGAGGTCGTGAGCCCGCGTCGGGCGGTGCTCCAGCTGCCGCAGCAGCTCCATGCCCGCGTCGATGGACCCGCGGCGGAGCGCGTCGTAGAGGGCCTGCTCTCCGCTGGCCTCGCCGCCGACGAAGGTCGCCGACAGATCCAACGCCGCCTGGATCTCGGGTCGGGATTCGAAGGTGGGGCGAGGCTCCGGCAGGCGCACCGGCGGCACCGAGGCGCGCCCCGGGTCGACGGAGGGGAGGTGCGGCGCTGGCACGCGCTCCTCAGCCGCGTCGGGCGCGACCGAGTAG
>JAEYOT010000575.1 GCA_023411445.1 Pseudomonadota bacterium | reverse complement strand
TCCTCCAACAGCTCGATGAAGCGCACGTGCGCTGCCGCCGGCATGCTCGGAAACATCGAGCGCAGCAAGATCTCGCGCTTCAGCCGCGTGGCGTCGTCCATCACGCTGGTCGCTCCTGTAGCACGCCCAACGTTGCGTCGGGCCGCGAGGGGGGCGGCGGGCCCAGGCTGCTCAGCGCTCGCGCCGAGAGCGAGCTAACGATCTCGTCGCTGTCAGCGGCCAAGTGACTCAGCGCCTCGCGCGCGCTGGGAAACGACATCCCGATCACCTCGGCGGCGCGCGCGGCGCGCTGCTCCGCGGGGAGATCGTCCACCACCAAGCGCAGCAGCATGGCCGCCTCGTCGGAGGTGCGGTCGAAATCGCGGATCAGCGCGTCCAAGAACTCGACGGCTCGGCCGCGGCGGCGCCTGTCTCCCGATGTGAGCGCGCTGAAGATGGCGGGGATGTCGTCGCCGCGATGGAGCAACTGCAGGAGCCTGGCCAAGCGATCGCGCGACTGCGCGATCTTGTCGGCCAACAGCTCGATCACGAGCTGCGTCTCCAGGCGGCTGGCCGCGGCGCGATCGTTGGTGAGCGCCACGTCCGCGGAGAACAAACGCAGGTACTCGAGGGCGTTGCGCGTCACCTCGTGGAAAATCGGCACAGGATCGATGCGCAGCGATGTCTCCAGCGCGATCTGCTCCAACCCGCGCAGCGCCTTGTAGCGAACCAGGCCCTCCTTGTGCTCGACCACCGCGCGCAAGAGCACGTTTAGCGCCTCCTTCGAGAGAAACGCGGAGATGCTTCGGGGCACGTGGATGCGCACGCGCCGCTCACGGCTCTCGTCCCACAGCGCCAGCGACAGGGCGGCCAGCGCTGGCGAGCCCAGCCGCTTCAAGCCGCGCCGGGCGGAGAGGCGCTCGTCCGCGTACTGGAGCCGGTCGATCAGGTAGTCGATGGCGGAGGCGTCGCCCGCCACCTCCAGCGCGGCCGTCACCGCGCCGCCCAGCGCTGGCAGGCGCGCCATCCCGAGCAGCACGCGCGTGGTGGACGGCGTCGGGTGGGCGGCCAGAGCGTCGATGAACGCGCGCTTGAGCGTGTGCTCTTCGTCGTCGTTTTCGAATAGCTCCCAGGAGAGCGGATCGCCCTCCATGGTCTTGCCAGCGAGCTGCGCCAAGTACAGCGCGGCGAAGGGGCGCAGGCTGAAGTTGTCGTGACGAGTCACGCGCTCCAGCACCTCCGCCTCACCGGCAAGCGCGAACGCGCGCACCGTGGCCTGCTGCACGCGCGTGGAGCCCTTGTCCAAGAGCTTCTCGCCCAGAGGGAACCAGTCCTTGCGCTGGCTGGGGCCGAGCAACTCCAGCGCGCGCACCAGCACGTCCTCGTCGTCGTGCAGCAAGATGAGCGCCGGGATCAACCGCTCGCGCTTGCGCGCCGCCAGCACGTTCATGGCGGCGATCACCTCGCTCGGCTGCGGGCGCGCCAGCGCCTCCACCAGCGTCTCAACGGACGTGAGATCCAGGTTGGGGAGGCCGTACTCGCGCTCGGGGCCGCCGCGCGTGATGGCCTTGCGGAAGAGCGCGATGTACGGCGCGCGGATGCCAACGCCCAGCAGCAGCCAGACGGCCGCCAGCGTGGCGGCGGCGACCGCCAAGTGACCGGGGCGGAACTCGTGCTGCATGGTGGCGGCGAGCAGCACGCCACCCGCGACGGCCTGCGCCACGCGCGTCACGATCAGATCCACGAAGCCGCGCGCCCGCGCCTGATTCTCCACGGGCGCCCACAGCAGCTCCGTGGCCACGCGCCCGAGCGAGTTGCGCAGCGACGTGTCCGTCGCCTTCAGCACCACCACCAGCCAAAACGGCGACGCCAGCAAGGCCGTGAGCGTGCCGCCGAAGGTCAGCACCAGCGGCGCCGTGAGCGACAGCGCCACCACGCCGATACGCTGCACCACCGGGCCGGTAACGATCACCTGCAGCACCAGCGAGCCCAAGCTGAGCAAGAGCTGGTAGCGCGCGAAGAACGCGCCCAGCTGCTCCGGCTCCACCGTGCGGGAGACCTTGGCCTTGTACAGGTAGTCGATCACCACCGAGACCGCGATCGACAGCACCGCCATGGACGCCAGGCGCACCAAGAACGGGTCGTGCAGCACGGTGGAGGACGGGCGCGGCGCACGGCTCGCGACCGGGCTGGACGTGGCGCGCGGCGACGGGGAAAGGTCATCGGCCGTGAGGCGCGTCGCCAAGTAAGCCGCTGCGAAGTAGAGCAGCGAAGCCACGCCCAGGAGGCCCCGAACCGGCACCTGCGAGACCAAGACCGATGCGATCGCAGCGCCCGTCACCCCGCCCAGCACGCCGCCGGAGGCGAGCGGGCCAAACAGGCGCCGGCTCTGCGCCGCGTTGAACAGCGTGCCGGCCACCAACCAGAACTGCCCGATCAGCAGCGTGGCCGACACCGCGCCGAACACGTACAGCCCGAACACGGTCATGCTGCCCGGTGGACGAATGCGAAACCAGGCGGCCGCGAACGCCGTGAGCAGCAGCGACACCACCAGCGCGTTCTTGGCGCCCGCGACGCGTGTCAGCCGCACGCTCAGCGGCGTCACGGCGATCATCAGCACCGCCGTCACGATGTAAACCAACCCCAGCGTGCGGGGTGGCAGCTTGGTGAGAAAGAGCGCGTCCCGCGCGGTCTCCAAGACCGTGTGGGCGGCTATGGTCAAGAGGAGGACCCAGAACGCACGGAGAAATGCCCCGCCCTCGCCCGACCGGAGGTCGATGAAGCGGCTCAGGCCAAGGCTTTTCACGGGGTCATCCTGGCAGAAATCCTGGTAAAGGCGTGGCCGGGGCGCGACTCGCGGCTTGCGGCTTGCGGTAGGGCCGGACCAGGCCTATTTTTAGGGCAGATGTTTCGTTGCGACCAGCAGCAGAACTTGGGCCCCAAGGCCCGAGGCAAGTCCATCACGGCGGGTGTGGTGATGGGCGGGCTGGCGCTCGGTTGGGCACTTTTATCGACCGAGCTCGGGTTCGTACGCCAGCTGGGTTGGCTGGTGGCCATCCCGGTGGCGCTCTCGGCGTACCTGCTCATCTCGGGCAGCTTGGGCATTTGCGCCTTCAACAGCCTGCGCGGCCACCGCGACGCCGATCACGGCAGTGAAGCCGTGCTGGATCCGGTGAATCGTCACCACCTGCGCCTGCGCGCGTTGCTGGCAGTGTCGGCCAGCCTCGTCATCGCGCTGGGCTTGACCGCGGCGCTGGTCGCCAGCAGCTGACGCTCAAACGTTCTCGGCGGCTTCGCTGTCCGGCTGGGAGTCACGCGAGTGGAGGCCACTGCGCGCGGCCGCACGGCGCGCCCGCGCCTCGAGCGCATCCAGCGAGGACGCACCGAGGTGGGCGGCGAGCTCGGCCGCGTCCACGTCGATATCCTCGCTGCGCACGTTCACTTCCTCCACGTCCAGCGGGCCGTCGTGCGGCGTGTCCTCGAACGTGAGCACGTGGTCGAACAGGTTGTCCGGGTTCGCGAACTCCGCCACCAGCGGCGACAGCTCCTGCCCCTTGAGCGCGCGCACGCCGACTCGCATGGCCTCATTGAGCGTCGCCTTGACGCCGTCGCCCTTGGCGGCGTTGGCGGAAATCATCGGCACGGAGCCGTCCAGCTTGAGCTTGCGTCGCAGCACGGAGGGCGAGAGCGCCCCCTCCACGTCCTGCTTGTTGGCTTGCACGATCAGGCTCACCGGCTCGGTGCGTCGCTTGATGGAGGCGCGGAGCCGCGCGAACGTCCGCTGCGTGTCCGGGATCGCGCTCGGGCTGGAGTCGCACACGAACACGATCACATCCGCCATCGCTACGAGCGGGCGACGGCGGTAGTTGCGCTCGATCTGCCCCGGCACCGTGATCAGCTGAAATAGGAGGCCGACGCCGTCGTGGCGCGGTCCCTCAATCTCGAGCCAATCGAAGAACATGGTGCGGCCCTTCAGCTCGGCCGGTGTCACGATCTCGCTGCGCCGGCTGGGCGGGATGATCTCGTGCACGCGCTTGAGGTTCGTCGTCTTTCCGGCAAAGCCCGGCCCGTCGTACACGATGCGCACGACGTGGCACTTCCGCTCGGAATCGAAGGACGCCATGGCCTTTGCTAACGCGGCCTCCCTCCCGCCTGCAAGCGCGGCGCGTGCCCTCTTGTGTGGTGTCTTGACCCCCCGCGCTATCTCTCCAGTGATTGCGGCAATTTACAGACCAAATCTCGTTTGATAGGTTGGGCCGGAATGTCTTACGGAGCGCCGCCAGGGCCGGGAGGATATGGCTCACCACCAGGCGGCTACGGTCCACCAGGCGGCGGTCAGTACCCGCCGCCGGTCGGTAGCTTCCCGGGCTACGTCCCCTCGCCTCCCGGCGCCGGGCTCGTCACCTATTCCGGGAAGAAGCGATCTACCGCGCTGCTGCTCAGTTGGTTTCTGGGTTGGTGCGGAGCCGATCGCTTCTACGTCGGTCAGCCGGGCCTAGGCGTGCTCAAGCTGCTCACGTGCGGAGGTCTCGGCCTGTGGTGGTGGATCGATCTCATCTTGCAAGCGCTGGGAGCGATCAAAGACGCTGAGGGTAGGCCGCTGCGCCCGCCAGAAGGGGAGTTCGGCACGCCCACCGTCAACGGCAACCACGTGCTGCTCGCCAGCCTGCTCGGCGGTAGCTATGGCGTCGATCGCTTCATGCTCGGGCAAACTGGCCTCGGCGTGGCCAAGTTGCTGACCTGCGGCGGCCTCGGCCTCTGGCAGCTGCTGGACGTGATCTGGCTCGTCACTGGAAACTTGCGCGACGCCAAGGGCAACTCGCTGCGCTGGGATTGAGTGCGACGAAACGCCGCAAACGGCGCGCATTTTCCGCTTGTGATACCGGTCCCAGTCGGTGGCATAGTCGGCGCACATGCAGCGCCTGCTCTCGGCGCTCGGCCTGTACCTGCTCCTGGCAGTCTCGCTGAGCGCCTGCGACGACGATGATTTCTGCCACCCGGGTGCGCCGTGCGAGTGCTTCGGCGGGCACGACTGCTACCTGGGCTGTGACTCGGACGGCTGTAGTACGCGCTGCTTTCAAATGGAGCACTGCGGCGCCGTCTGCGAGAACGGCTGCACGTCGGAGTGCTTCGACGTGCAGGAGTGCAGCACCAGCTGCGGCGATGACTGCGACGTCTCCTGCCACAACGCCGTCGCCTGTGGCGCCATCTGTGGCGCGCGCTGCCGCTTCGATTGCCACGACATGGATCGCTGCGGCGTGCGCGCCGGTAACGATAGCGTCATCACGTGTAAGAACTTCTCGCGCTGCGACGTGGAGTGCACCGGGCGCTGCAAGGTGGACTGCGCTTCGCCTGACCGCTGTAACGTGAAGTGCTCGGGCAACGCCGCCCCCATGCAATGCTCGGACGGCACCACCGCCTGCGGAGCTTGTTGAACGCATGAAGAGCTCGCTCATCTGCGCCCTGACCTTGGCCTCGTTGGGCTGGTCGTCCTTGGCGCTGGCGCAAAGCACCATCAAGGCGCCCGGGCAGCGCCCGGCGTATTTCTTCGAAGCCGAGCCGCACCTGCTGGCGGGCCTCTTGGACCCGCCTGGCTTCGGCGGCGGCACCGGCCTGGGCGTCGGCTTCCGCGGCAGCTTCGAGGTCTTGAAGGACGGCTTCATCCCCAAGCTGAACGACTCCGTCGCCATCGGGGTGGGGCTGGATTACCTGCGCTACGACGGCTGGCAAGGTCCGCGCGGCGTGTGCCTGCGCCGCGTCACGGGCCCGAGCGGTATCCCCATCTGCGTGGAGACGAGCCGCAACCACGGCGACGGCGACGTGGATTACTTCTACTTGCCGGCCGTCATGCAGTGGAACTTCTGGCTGCACCGCCGCTGGTCGGTCTTCGGCGAGCCGGGCCTGGCCATGTACGTGGAAGACGGGGACTTGGAGATCACGCCGTTCGTCCTGTACCTGGGCGGCCGCTTCCACTTCTCGGACACGGTCACGCTGACCATGCGCATCGGTTACCCGACCTTCTCGCTCGGCGTTTCCTTCCTGCTCTGAGAGTCCCTCCGCCCCTAGCGCAGCTGCTTTACTAGCCATAGGCCGCCAAGAGCCGCCCATTTCGGGCCGGCCGCCGAGCAAGCGGCGCCGAAACAGGGCCGCAACGGTCGCAGCAGAGGGATGTGCTACGGGTACGAGTCGCTCATGTTGTCTCATCGCGATCCCCACTCGGAACGACTGGACACCCACCAGAAGGCCTTGGCCGTCAATTTGGACGCCAAGCGCTACGGCACCTTCGCCGAGATCGGCGCGGGACAAGAGGTCGTACGCTGGTTCTTTCGCGTGGGCGGCGCCGCCGGCACCATCGCCAAGAGCATCTCCGCCTACGACATGGCGGTGAGCGACGCGATCTACGGACAGACGCAGCGCTACGTCGCCCGCCAACGCCTGGAGAGCATGCTCAACTACGAGCACGAGCTGAACCTGAAGCGGCTGCGGGACGCCCGGGGCGACACCACCTCGTTCTTCGCCTTCGCGGACACGGTGTCGGCGCGCAACTTCAAGGGTACCAACGAGTGTCACGGCTGGATGGGCGTGAAGTTCCAAGCCCACCCGCGCGATCAAGACAGCCAGATCATCATCCACGTGCGGATGCTGGACACGGAGAACGCGCTGCAGCAGGAGGCGCTCGGCATCGTCGGCGTCAACCTGCTGTACGGCGCCTTCTTCATGCACCACGACCCGGATCGGCTGGTCGAGTCCTTGCTGGACAACCTGACCACGCAGCGCATCGAAATCGACATGATCGAGTTCTCCGGCATCGAGTTCCGTCACGTGGACAACCGCGTGATGAGCCTGAAGCTGGTGCAGCTGGGTCTGTCCGGCGCCGCCATGTTCGGCCCCAAGGGTCAGGTGCTCCAGCCCTCCGAGGTGCTGTACAAGAAGCCGGTGCTGGTGGAGCGCGGCAGCTTCCGCCCCGTGTGCCTGCCGAACATCGACATGCTGAAGAGCGCGCGCGACGAGTTCAGCAAGTCCCTCGGCGGCACGGAGGACATCGTGGAGC
>JAEYOT010000569.1 GCA_023411445.1 Pseudomonadota bacterium | reverse complement strand
TCGTGGATCTCACCGGTGAGGAGCCGCGGCTGCTCCGCCCGGGCGGCGTGCCACGCGAGCGTCTCGAATCACTCCTCGGGATGACGGTTAGCCAGAAGCTGTCACCCGACGCGCGCGCGCCCGGCTTGCTGCCTTCGCACTACGCGCCTCGGGCGCGGGTGGAGCTGGTCGCCGCCGCGGAGCTAGCGTCACGCGCTCGCGAGCTGCTCGCGGCCGGCGAGCGCGTCGCGCTGCTCGCATCCCATCGTGACGATCGCGACGCGCTGCTCGCAGTTAAGGAAGCAACCTTTCTCGATCTCGGGTCGGACGCGCTCAGCGCCGCGCGGCGCTTGTACAGCGCGCTGCGCGAAGCGGACGCGCGCGGAGCGAGCGTGGTGCTGGCCAGCCCGCCGGCTGCGGAAGGGCTCGAAGCCGCGCTGGTCGACCGGTTGAGCAAGGCCGCGGGGCCCCGGTCATGAAGGAGTCGGCCCGCGAGCCGCCTCACATCGGTCCCCCATCCGCGCGGAGGGCCGCCCTGTTTCCAGCCATTTTCCCGGGGCGATATGTCACGAGCTTGCGCCGCGACCGGAATCCCGATATCCCCTTAGGGAACCTACATTGGCCTACCCATATTTGACGCCCTGGGTAGGCGCTCACCGACTCGCCTGAGCTTCCGACCTGTGCAACCCCTCGCCCCCGGCATCCTGATCGCCGAACGCTATCGACTCGAGCGCAAGCTCGGCGCTGGCGGCATGGGCTCGGTTTGGCTGGCGAGCGATCTGTCGCTCGACAGTACGTGCGCGATCAAGCTCGTCGATCCGGACAAGGTCGGCAACGAAGAGGTGCGGGTCCGCTTCCAGCGTGAAGCGCGCGCCGCAGCTCAGATCCGCTCTGCCAACGTGGTGGACGTGTTCGACCACGGCTTGTGGCAGGACATGCCCTTCATCGTCATGGAGTACCTGGAGGGCGAAGATCTGGGTGCTCGCTTAGAGCGCAAAGGCAAGCTCGACCTTCGGGAGACTTACGAGATCGTCGCGCAAGTGGCGCGCGCGCTGGTGCGTGCGCACGCCATGGGCATCGTCCACCGTGATCTGAAGCCGGAGAACATCTTCCTGGTGCCGGGCGACGATCATGAAGTAGCCAAGGTGCTGGACTTCGGCATCGCCAAGCACGACCAGTACTCGCTGCGCGACAAAACCACGAAGACCGGCTCGTTCATGGGTACGCCGTACTACATGAGCCCGGAGCAGGCGCGCGGTAAGAACATCGACTGGCGCTCGGACCTGTGGGCGCTCGGCATCATCGTGTTCCAGTGCCTCACGGGCAAGCCGCCGTTCGAAAGCGAGGCGCTCGGCGACTTGATGGGGATGATCCTTTACGATCCGATCCCCAAGATCACCGAGCGTGATCCGAGCCTGCCGCCGGAGATTGAAGAGTTTTGGCAGCGCGCGATCAACCGGGATCGTGAGCTGCGCTTCCAGTCGGCCAAGGAGCTGTCCGACGCGCTCGGCAACACCGCCATGCTGGAGCGGCGTGAGGTGCCCAGCCTGCCTCCGCGCATGTCGCTGGCCAGCTTGGTCGATTCCGACCAGGCGAGCTTGCCGCCGATGACGCACAACGTGAGCCGCGCGGGACAGCCGGGCTTCCCGGAGCGCGCGGAGCTGAGCGACGCCAGTGAGGCGGACTTCGAGACCGGCGCGCCCGTGTCACGTACGCGCCGCTCGGTCTTGCCTGCGCTGGGTGAGCTGTCCCCGCTGCAGCGCAAGCTGGCGCTCGTCTCTGGGATCGCCGCGCTGATGCTGATCGGCTTCGGCGCCGTGGCGATGCTGGGCGGCGACGGTGGCGGCGCGCACGCCGCAGGTGACGGCATGGATTTGCCCGTCACGGAGCCGGCTCCGCCACCCGTGCCAATTGTGGCACCGCGCCTCGCTGAGGTTCCGCCCTCTCCCCCGCCAGCGCTGTCCACGAGCGCTCAGGGTCCGAGCCCCGAGCACTTGGAAGAGCAGAAGAAGAAGGATAAGAAGAAGAGAAGCGGTCCGGCGGTGCAGCCATCGCCTGCCGCGAGTCCTGACTACGGGATCTGAGCTCTCATGAAGGTCGCGGCGCTTGGTTTGGGGCTGCTGTGCGCGTTGTTGCTGTGTTGCCCGGCGTTGGCGGCAGAGCCGAACGAGGCGGATCGCGCGACGGCACGCGCGCTCGCTCTGGAAGGGCACGCGGCGCTCCAGAAGAAGGACTACGCCACCGCGGCCGATCGCTTCGGTCGCGCCGACGCGCTGGTGCACGCGCCCACGTTGGTGGTCGACTGGGCGCGCGCGTTGCAGGGACTCGGCCGCTACGTGGAGGCCCACGAGAAGTACGAGCTGGTGCTGCGTGAGGGCGTGAGCAGCTCCTCGCCCAAGTCGTGGATCCGGGCGCTGGAGGACGCCAAGCGCGAGCTGGACGCGCTGAAGCCGCGCTTGGGTTGGGTCACGGTGATCTTGAAGGAGCCGGCCGAAGCGACGGTCACGATCGATGGCGTGCCGGTTCCGCCCGCGGCACTGGGCGTCAAGCGCGCCGCTGATCCTGGCTTTCCCGAGGTCGTGGTGTCGGCACCAGGCTACGAGACCTTCAAGCACACGGTCACCGTCGGGCCGGGAGAAGAGCGCTCGCTCGAGGTCGCGCTGGTCAAGCTGCCCGAACAGGCGACCTCAGCCGAGGCCTCCACGAGCGACGTCTACCGCGGTCGCCCCAGCAAGCTGCGCCGCACCGCCGGCTACGTCGCGCTCGGTGTAGGCGGAGCCGGGCTGCTAGCCGGTGGCGTCAGCGGCGCGATGGGCCTGAAGAAGCGCGCGGACCTGCGTTCCGAGTGCGTCAACAGCAAGTGCCGCTCGTCTTCCGCCAAGAAGATCAGCACGTACCACACCTACGGCGTCATCTCCGCGGCCACCCTCGGCGTCGGCGTGCTCGGCATCGGCACGGGCGTGGTGCTCCTGCTCACCGAGCCGGAGCAGCTGGATGAGTCCAGTGTAGCCGAGGGGCGGGTGTGGCCCGTGGTCGGTCCGGGCTTCGTCGGCGCCGAGGGGACATTTTGATGATGCGGCTACCTTATCGCCCGCTCTCGCTCGCGCTGCTGCTGCTCACGGCGGCGGGCTGTCACAAGGTGTTCGGGGACTTCGAGGTCGACGACGCTGCCTTCGACACCGGTGGCAAGGATGGCAAGGGGGGCAAAGGCGGCACCTCCCCGGTCTGCGACGACGGCGCGTTTCGCTGCCAGGGTGCCAAGCTAGAGCAGTGTGACGACGGGCGCGGCTGGAGGCTGCTCGATACCTGCACGACGCCGGCGCTCTGCAACGCGAAAGAGGGCGCCTGTAAGCCCGCCTTCTGCCAGCCTGACACCTTTAGCTGCTCGGGCAGCGAGCTGCGCGTGTGCAACCGGGAGCAGACGGCGTGGGCCTTCGCGAGCGCGTGCGCCAGCGAAGCGCTGTGCGACGCGGCTGCCGGCAAGTGCCGGCCCGCCGTTTGCCAGCCCGGTGAGGACTTCCAGTGCGCAGCCAATGGTGACCTGAACGAGTGCAAGCCGGACCGCACCGGCTATCGCAAGCGCACGAGCTGCGCGACGCAGGCGCACTGCAATGCAGCCGAAGGCGTGTGCAACCCCGCGCCCTGCGACGAGGGTGACCACCAGTGCAGCGGCGCCGCCCTCCAGCGCTGCAAGGCCGATCGCAGCGGCTGGGAGCCGGTGAAGACCTGCGCGACGCCCGCCTTGTGCAATGCGCAGCGCATGGACTGCGACGCGCCGGCTTGCGCGGTGGGGGCGCACGACTGCGCCGCGGACGATTTGCTAGTGTGTAACGAAGGCCGGACCGGCTTCGTCAAGCAGGCGTCGTGCTCGCCCGGCTTGTGCGACGAGATCGGCGGGCAGTGCGATCTGTGCCCGCCGAACAGCTACTCTTGCGACGGCGCGGTGCTGCACCAGTGCAGCGCCACCGGCCAGATCAACATTATCGTTCAAGACTGCCTGGATCCAGAGCTGTGTGACGCTGACAGCGGCACGTGCCTGCCGCCGATGGGCGTCGGCGGCGCGCCCGGCTGAAGCTCAGCTCTCCGCGGTCCAGCGCAGGCGCGGCTTGCGGGCGGCGCGCGCCTCGTCCAGGCGCCCCAGCCGCGTGAGGTGCGGCGCGGTCTTCAGCAGCTCGGGGTTCTCGCGAGCTTCGGCCAAGATGGCGATCACCGAGTCGCAGAAGGCGTCGATGGTCTGCTTGGTCTCCGTCTCCGTGGGCTCGACCATCAGGGCGCCACGCACGACCAGCGGGAAGTACACGGTCGGCGGGTGGAAGCCGTAGTCGATCAGGCGCTTGGCGATATCCAGCGTCTTCACGGTGGTCTCGGCCTCGATCGCGCGATCCGTGAACACGGCTTCGTGCAGCATGGGCGTCTCGTAAGCAAGCGGGAAATGCTCACGCAGGCGCGCGGCGACGTAGTTGGCGTTGAGCACGGCCATGTCGCTCACTTGGCGCAGCCCGTCTGCTCCCAGCTCACGGATGTACGTGTACGCCCGCACCATCATCCCGAAATTGCCGTAGAACGAGCGCACGGCGCCGACGCTATCGGGGCGATCGCGATCGACGACGTAGGCGTCGCCCAACTTGCGCACCACGGGCGAGGGCTGAAACGGCTCCAGGATCTTGCGGAACGCCACCGGCCCGGAGCCGGGGCCACCGCCGCCGTGCGGCGTGGTGAACGTCTTGTGCAGGTTGTACTGCATCACGTCCACGCCTACGTCGCCGGGGCGAGCGCGGCCGAGCACCGCGTTCATGTTCGCGCCATCGCCGTAGACCAGGCCTCCCCGCTCGTGGATGAGCTGACAGATGCGCGGCATCGCGCTCTCGTAGAGCCCGAGCGTGTTCGGGTTGGTCATCATCAAGCCCGCGACCTCGCCGCCCGCGGCCTCGATCGCGGCGACTAGCGTGGCTGGCTCCACGACGCCCTGCGGTCCGGAGGCGAACGGCACCGCGTCGAAGCCGTTCAACGCGCAGCTCGCCGGGTTCGTGCCGTGCGCGCTATCCGGAATGAAGATCTTGCGCGGCGACCTGCCCTGCTTCTGGTGGTAGGCCCGCATCATCATCAGGCCGGTGAGCTCGCCCTGCGCGCCCGCGGCGGGCTGCAGGCTCACGCCGTCCAAGCCGACGATCTCCGCCAGGATGGCGGCCAGGCGCACCATCAGCTCCAGCGCGCCTTGCGCCAAATGGTCCGGCGTGAGCGGGTGCAGGTTGGCGAAGCCGTCCAGACGCGCCGCCCACTCGTTGACCTTGGGGTTGTGCTTCATCGTGCACGAGCCCAAGGGGTAAAACTGCGTGTCGATGCTGAAGTTCCACTGCGAGAGCCGCACGAAGTGACGGATCACCTCCGGCTCGCTCACTTCCGGCAAGCCCGCCGGCGTCTGTCGCGACAGCGCGCCGAGCTCTTTGGCGACGTCCACCTCTGGCACGTCTAGCTGCGCGACTGAGGCGGCGGTACGCCCAGCGGTGCCGCGCTCGAAAATCGGCGGCTCTTTGAACTGCAGACCCTTGGCGGCTTCACTCGTGGACTTCGCGCTCATGGACGGCCACCCCATGGCACGTCCACGCCAGCGCGAAAAGCCTCAAGCGAAGGGCTTCAGGGAGGCGACGGATCGCCGTCTGAACCCTGCGAATCACCCGAAGAATCCGTGGGCTTGTCTTCGCCCTCGTCGTCCCAGCCGCCCACGTTCGTGCGCCCTTCGATCTCGTCGGGCTTCACGGACTCCGGCTTGGGCTCCATGCGAATCTGCTTGACCGCTTCCCAGGGGTTGCCAGCGTCGCTCTTGTCCAGCCCCCACTCGCCCACGATCTTGTGAGGCTCGTCCGGGCTAGGGATCGTGTAGCGGAAGTAGCCGCGACCGCTCTTGGTCGCGTCCGCGCCGATGGCGCCGATCTTGCGCTCCTTCCACTCGTACTTGAGCAGGTCGCCCTCGATCTCACCGGAGAGCTCGCCCCAGGCGTCGCCCGCGGCGGTACGCCAGGCGCCGTTCGCGGTGCGGTTATCCGAGACCAAATGCAGGTAGCCGAACTGCGTGCTGTAGTAGACGCCGTTCCACTCGCCACCTTCCGGCAGCGAGCCCGCCTTGACGTTGGCGGTCTTCTCCTCGGGCTGCCCGCCACCGCAAGCGGTGAGCGATCCAGCCAGCGAGAGGGCGAGCGAAAGCGACAGCGAGCTCAGAACCTGACGGCGTCCCAACATGGCGGCGGACTTTATCACGGGCTCGGGGCCAAATTGGAAGCGCTAGTACGGCTGGCGCAGCGCTCGGGCTCCGCTAGCGCAGCTGAGCGCCGAGCTGCTGGCCGATTTCTGCGGCTTCTTCCGCGCTCTCCGGCATGCGGCGCGTCACCTCCGCGCGGCGAGGCCGTGAGCCGTCAGGTTCTGCGAGGAAGGCACGCAGGTACATGTCCTCTCCCTTCCTGACCGCGAAGGCCGCGACCGGCGTGGTGCAGTTGCCGTTGATGGCCAACATCACGCCGCGCTCGGCCGTCACGAGAATTTTCGTCTCCGAGTGGGAGAGGGGCGCCAAGAGCTCGCGCACGCGCTCGTCGTCCGCGCGCTGCTCGATGCCCAGCGCCCCTTGTCCGACGGCTGGCAGCATCACCTCGGGCGCGATGCTCTCGGTAGCGCGCGCCGCCATACCCAAGCGGTTCAGGCCGGCGCGAGCGAGGATCACCGCGTCCACCTCACCGCTCTCGCTCTTACGCAGGCGTGTATCGACGTTGCCGCGGATCGCGACCACCTCCAGATCGGGGCGATACGCCAGGAGCTGCACGCGCCGGCGCAGCGAGCCGGTGCCCACGCGGCTGCCGGGCGGCAGCTGGGCGAGCGAGAGCCCGCTCCGACTCGCGAGCACGTCGCGCGGATCTTCGCGCTCCGGGATGCACTCGATGGTCAGCGACGGCAAGAGCTGAGGCGGCACGTCCTTCAGCGAGTGAACGGCGAGGTCCGCGCGGCCATCCAGCAGCGCCTCTTCGATCTCCTTCACGAACAGACCCTTGCCGCCGATCTCCGCGAGCGCGCGATCCTGCACCACGTCTCCCGTGGTGGTGACGTGCAGCTCGCGAAGCTCCACCTGCGGGTGCGCTGCCTGCAGCCGCGCGATGAACGCGCGTGACTGCGCGAGCGCCAGCGCGCTCTTGCGCGTGGCGACGACGATCGGCTTGCTCACGGCGCCTCCGAGTGGGGCCTGCGCTTGCCCTGGCTGGGCTCTGCCAGGTCCGCTTCGGGGGCGCTCGACTCCAACGTGCCCGCCAGGGCGTCTTCCTCTGACACGTCCGCGTCTTCCGGCAAAGCGTCGCCGGTTGCAAGATCGAAAAGCTCCGTCAGCGCGCCGGTCAGCTGCTCCAGGGTCAGGGCCTCCGGGCCGCGCACCGCCGCTGCCTGGCGCAGCCGCAGCGTCGGGCCGTGCAGCACGCGGTTGATCGAGGCATCCACCATCTTACCGAGCGCCGCGCGATCTTCCTCGCCCAGGTGCCTTAGGCGGCCCTTGAGGCTGCGGCTCAGCTCAACCTCCAGCGCCGCGCGCAGGCGCTGGCGCAGGGCGACGATGGTGGGCGTGGCTTGCTCGGCGTCCGCCCAGCGATCGTAGCCGAGCGCCTCGTGCACCACGATCGCCTCCGCGCGCTCCGCCTCGCGGGAGCGCGCGCTGAGCGACTCTTGCACCTGAGCCTGCAGGTCATCCACGTTGTAGAGGAAGACGCCGTCCAACTTCTCGATGCGCGGATCGATGTCACGCGGCACGGCTAGATCGATCAAGAACTGGTTCTGACCACGGCGCCGCTTCCGCGCGGCTGCCACGGTGTCGTAGTCGATCACGAAGCCCTTCGCGCTGGTGCTGGTGATGACGACGTCGGCCTCGACCAGCGAAGAGGACAGCTCCGCCCAGCCGCGCCCTTCCCCGTCCACCGCCTTGGCCACCTCCGTGGCGCGCTCCAGGTTGCGCCCCACCACCACCACGCGAGCGCCGGCGCCGCGCAGCTGCTTGGCCGCGGTCTCCGCCATCTCGCCGGAGCCGACCAAGAGCACGAAACGTCCAGCAAAATCCCCGAAAATCTGGCGCGCCAGATCCACGGCCACGCTGGGCACGCTGACCTGACCGGCGCCGATCGTCGTCTCCGAGCGCACGCGCTTGGCCACGCGAATGGCGCGCGGCAGCGTGCGATTCAGGATCGGCCCCAGCGTGCGCTGCTCGCGCGAGAGATCGAAGGCTTGCTTGAGCTGGCCCAAGATCTGCGGCTCGCCCAGCACCAAGCTGTCCAGCGACGCGGCCACGCGGAACAGGTGGCGCACCGCGGCGCCGCCGGCGTGGCGGTAGAGGTAGTCGCGCACCTTGGGCGCGCGCTGGCACAGCGCCGCCGCGCACGCCTCCACCACGCCGCTCAAGTCCGCGTCCACCCCGCGCCCCGCCGCCACCAGCTCCACGCGGTTGCAGGTGGAGACGACGAGCGCCTCCCCTACTTGCGGCTGCGCGCACAGCTCACGCAGCAGGTCCGGCACCACCTCTTTGGGCAGCGCGATGGCTTCACGCACGGAGATGGGCGCCGTGCGGTGCGAGAGACCCACGACGACGATCACGCCGTGCCTCCCCGTACGGCGTACACCAGCATCACGACCAGCACGCAGGCGACGCCGGCCAGCGTGCCGTAAGCGGCCCGGCGCCCGCTGAGACCGGTGATCTGTCGCAAGAGCAGCACAGCCGCGAGCAGCGCCCAGGTGGTGTAGCCCAGCCCCGTGCGCAGCGCGGCAGCGCCGCCCGCCTCCGCCACGCGCTGGGTGAACACGGCGCCCGTAACCACGCCGAAGGTGAGCAGCGGGAAGCCGATCAAGAGCAAGCGGTGCGCGGCCCGGTCCAGCGCGTCGAGCGGAGGCAGGCGCGAGGAGCCGAGCTTCTTGCTGCGCAAGCGGCGCTCCACCGCCACGTACAGCGCCGAGGAGCCGCCCGCCACCAGGAACACGCCGAGCCCGAGCAAGTTGGCGGCGATGTGCAACGAGAGCAAGCCGCGCGGCAGCTCGGCTCCCGGCGTGGGTGTGGACACGAACTGCGCGCCGATCAAGAACGTGAGCGCCAGCGGGCCGACGATGGCGCCCACCGCGTGCAACCGGAAGCGTCGCCGGAGCACCAGGTAGGCGACGACCGCGCCGAGCGCGCTCAAGCTCAGCCCGAAGTGCAAGGACTCCAC